>NZ_FR896465.1:0-13170 GCF_000435155.1 Dialister sp. CAG:357
AAATTATTTATCCCCCAAATTTCCGTGAAGAGCCTTAAATTAAATGGTATTGGAACCATTATTGGAACGGTAGACTCTCAAAATAGTTTTGGAGCAATGATTCGTTCAAATTTCAAGGTTTAATTTGATTGCAATGACAATATAAAACCAATTCATATGAGTTTTGAGGGCAATGAAATATTCTAATCCTAATTGACTGATTTTATCCCATTGCATATATTTTTCTAATCTTGTAAAATATCTGTACAAGGAAAAACGGCAACGTTTTGCAGGACTCTCATTTTCGGATGGGGGTCCTGATTTTTTTATTTGGAAAATCATCCATTCCCAGCTCTTTCCCCTGAATATGGTAAGATGTAAGCAAATGGTTAATCGTTACGTGTAAAATCAGCGCTTTCCCTGGAGGGCTTATAAGCAATTTTTCTTTTCTTGTTTATCGTTCGTCGGATGAGGATGTCTCTGTCAATGCTATCGTCAAGGATGAGTCTGTCTGGCTATCGCAGAAGGCTATGGCGGAGTTGTTTGGTGTCAGCAAATCGACGATCAGCAGGCATTTGAAAAATATTTTTGATGAGGGTGAGCTATCGAAGGAAGCAACTGTTGCAAATTTTGCAACAGTTCAAATGGAAGAGATGTGAAAATCTTAAAACCACGCTTTACTCAATGTAAGTAACCCTTTTCAGCAAAAAATTTAATGTAGTAAATTAGAAAAACCAGTTGTTTCAAAAATTGCAACAACCACTCTTCAAGGAAAATAAAAAATCCAACAAAAAAGAAACCGCTCAACCCGAAGCGGTTTCTTTTTTATACCTTATATCTTTTTCCTTATTTCCTTACTTATTCTTTCCCCATGATTTCTTTGGCGATGACGTAGCCTTCGGTGTAGTTATGGCCGAGGTTGAGGCCGAAGATGTCGAGCGGGTAGTCGATGCTGCCGTAGAAGTTGCCGGCGAGGTTGCCTGCGGCGTAGAGGCCCGGGATCGGGTTGTCGTCTTTATCCAGGCACTGCATCTTTTCGTTGATGACGACGCCGGAGCAGCCTACGGTGAAGCGGATGTGGCGGTGTACGCCGTAGAACGGTCCGACTTCGACGGGGCAGAGTTTTTCTGCCGGGACGCCCATTTCTGTATCTTCTCCTGCTTTGGCCATTTCGTTGTAGTGTTTGACAGTTTCAAGGAAAGCAGGGATGTCTTTGATGCGGAGCTTTTTGGCGAGTTCTTCGAGGGTGTCTGCTTTGTAGGTGTCGATGAGGTCTTTCATGACGCCTTTGTGTTCGGAGTCTTCTTCCGGCATCCAGTTCTTGAGGGATTCGGTATCGTCGACGGTCATGCCGATTTTCTTGGCCTGGTCTACGTAGCGGGAGTCGAAGATCTGGCAGTAGTGGCCGCTGTCTTCGGCGAAGGTGAGGTAGCAGTTCATGAGTTCCATGCCGACGGTTTCATCGCAGAAGCGTTTGCCGTTCAGTTTCACGCGTAGGTACGGAGCGCTCATAAGGGAGGTCGGGCCGGAATCCATGTCGTGGGCCATCTTGGTGTGGCCGACGTTTTCCATGCGGCCGCCTGCCCAGACGATCATCTTGTGGCCGTCGCCGCTTCTGCCTGTTCTCTTCAGGGCGAAGTTCGTCATATCCGGGAGGTAGTAGTCCATCATGGACTTATCATTCGCATAGTCGCCTGTGGCAACGACGACGCCTTTCCTGGCTTTGAAGAGGATGTGTTTTCCTTCATGCTCGCCGATGACGCCTGTCACTCTGCCGTTTGCGCCCTGATCGAGCATGACAGCCGGGGTTTCGTAGAAAATGTCGACGCCCTTCTTCTCAGCCAGTTTGCACATGGCCTTCATGGCAGCGCCGGTGTCGTATGGTTTCGGCCCGAAGACGCAGGTCGTGAATTCGATATGCCAGCCGGTTCTCTTCAGGAGTCCTGCATGGGCATTCGTTCCCATATCGACGACCTGGGCGCCTGCTTCCTTGCCCTTTTCAATCGTCCAGAGAACGGCCTCGCCGGATTTCTTGGCCCACATATCGAGAAGCTCCCTCTTGGCCCTGTGGCCGGAAGCAGCTTCGAGCATGGAAACGCACTTTTCCACGTCGACAGGATCGCTCTTGTCCGTCAGGATGCCTGCGCCGAAGTTTCCGCACGCAGCCGCTTCCTTTTTCTTCTGGAGAATGGCGACCTTCGCGCCCAGCTCCGCTGCCTTCAAAGCACACGGAACGCCCGGAGAACCTGCGCCGATGACGACGATGTCGTACTCCTTCGTATCCGCAATATCCGTAATCGGATCCGGCTTTTTGAAAAATGATGGAATCTCTTTCATAAGTCTGACCTCCCCTTTCTATAAAAAATGGAATAGTACTATATGGTATTATCTTTCTATATCTATTATAGTCTTTATAGAGAGGTCAATCCATGGACATAAGATAGAAATTGTCCTATTTCTTGCTTTTCAGCATACATGTTTTTTATGGAATGCAGGAAAAAGAAAAATCCTTTTTTGCGCACGAAAAAAGACAGCGGAATCCGCTGTCTTCATTGCTGGTGACCCAAGAGAGATTCGAACTCCCGACACCTTGATTCGTAGTCAAGTGCTCTATCCAGCTGAGCTATTGGGCCAAATTGGCAGGGGCAGAGGGACTCAAACCCACAACCTACGGTTTTGGAGACCGTTGCTCTATCAATTGCGCTATGCCCCTGTGTCTCAGGTTTTCTCAACCATATGACTTAAATATAATAACAAACGGAAAGCAAAAATGCAAGGGGGTGTAAAATTATTTTTACAAAATTGCTTCAAGGCGCAGGAGAAGGGAGGAAATCCGCACATGACCGCCCCTCGGCGATTTTTTCCTTAATATTTGTTATAATATAGGAAATTTCTTTGACTCGCCTTCCCAGACGGGGAAGGTGCCTATATAAGTTCAAAACAAAACCATTGATTTTTCATTTCTCATCGCAAGCTGCCCCCAACGGAGGGAAGTGCCCGAAGGGCGAAAGGGGTGCAGTTTCTAAAAAGGGGCGGATAGGGTTGATTTCTCCACGGCTGTGCCCTGGTTGTATGGTTTTCAAAAGGTGCAGTTTCTAAGAATAGGCTTGATTTCCTAGAGCTGTGCCTTGGTTATATATTTTCCTTCCTTTCGGTTTTCTGGTAATTCTTATCCGGAGGTTCTTATGGAAGAAGTGCGTGCGCCGACGGCGGAGGCGGCTCTGCGGCGGATCCTTACCACGGCGGTCCGCGAGCGCGTAAGTGATGTGCATATCGAGCCGCAGGAGTCTTTCATCCGCGTGCGTTTCAGGCGGGACGGGATTCTGTACGACCGCTTCACGATGATGCTTGCGATGAAGAAGCCGATATCCGTGCGCGCCAAGGTCGTCGGGAGCATGGACATCGCCGAGAGCCGGCTGCCGCAGGACGGGTCGTATTCGGAAACCGTGGACGGCGTTTCCTATGATTTCCGCATTTCCACGCTGCCCTCCCTCTACGGCGAGACGATCGTCATCCGCATTCTCTCCGGGAAGGTAGATTTCATAGAGAATAACCATCTCGGGATGATGGATGTCCAGGAAAAGCTTTTCATGAAGTGCCTTAGAAGGAAAGCAGGGATGATTCTCACGACCGGGCCGACCGGTTCGGGAAAGACGTCGACGCTCTATGCGGCGCTCCGGCTCCTGAATGACCCTTCGGTGAATATCATCTCGATCGAGGATCCCGTGGAGTACCGGATCGAGGGCGTGACGCAGATCCAGGTGAATAAAAAAGCAGGGCTCACCTTCGAAAAAGGCCTCCGCTCGATCGTCCGCCAGGATCCGGATATTCTGATGGTCGGGGAAATCCGCGACAGGGAGACGGCGGAAATCGCCGTACATGCCGCGCTGACGGGACACCTCGTCCTGTCGACGCTTCACACGGTGAATGCAGCGTCCGCGCCGCTCCGTTTGATGGACATGGGTATCGCTCCCTACCTTCTGGCGGATTCGCTCTCCCTGATTATTTCCCAGCGCATCCCCGGGCGCCTCTGCCCGCATTGCAAAAGGAAAGTCACGCTGACGGAGGAAAAATTCGCCGACCTTTCCCTCCCGCAGGAATTTCTGGGAGAGACGGTCATGGATGCAGAAGGCTGCGAGGAATGCCATGGGAGCGGCATCGCAGGGCGAATCGGCGCCTTTGAAATGATTGAAATCGGACGGGAAGAGCGGCAGATCATCCGCGGGGGCTTCTCGGCCGACAAACTGCAGGAAAGAATGAGAGCGCAGGGCCAGCCCGATATGGGCGCGGCGGCGCTTCGCGAGCTCCGGAAAGGCTGGATTTCAGCAAGATCAGCCTCCCAGGTCATCGCGGGAGAGGACTGAGCAAATTGGATATAGAAAAACTCATGCAGACGTATCCGAATCTGACGGATGTGCACGCCACGCAGGATGAACCGCTGATGATCCGCGCAGGCGGCGCGCTGAAAAAGCTTCGCGAGACGGCTGGAGAAGATTTCTTCACGGCGCTTTTCACATCCTACGTCAATGAAGACAGAATGACTGCATACAAAAAAGAAGGCGCGCTCGATACTGCCTTTTCCCTGGGAAATACCCGCTTCCGCCTCCATATTTACAAGAGCGGAGGGAAACCGGCCGCCGCGATCCGCGTCCTGCCCGAGCTCTCCGCACTCCCTGCCGACCCCGACAAGGCTTTCTTGGACAAACTCTCTGCCCTTGAGCACGGCCTTGTCCTCATCACAGGCCCCTCGGGAAGCGGCAAGAGCACGACGCTCGCGCACATTCTCCTGACAGCCGTGGCCAAGCGCCCCTGCCATATCGTCACCCTCGAAGACCCCGTCGAATACGTCATTTCCTCTGACAAAGCCCTCGTCCACCAGAGGGAAATCGGAGAAGACACGCCGAGCTTTGCCGAAGGCGTCATCGAGTCCCTAAGGGAGGACCCCGACATCATCGCTGTGGGAGAAATGCGCGACGCCGCCACCATCGAAGCTGCCCTGACCGCGGCCGAGACAGGCCACCTCGTCTTTGCCACCCTCCACACCACACGTGCCAAAGACGCATGCACGCGCATCATCCACGCATTTCCTTCCACGAGGGAAAACGAAATCCGGAGCATCCTTTCCTCCTGCCTGCAGCACGTCCTCACGCAGCGCCTCTGCCGGCCGGGCAAGGAAACCTTCCTCATGCGCGAAATCCTGACGAACGTCCCCGCCGTTTCCCACCTCATCCGGGAAGGCAAGGACGAGCAGATCCCGTCGTACATGGAAATGGGCCTCCAGAACATGCGCACCCTGAAGCAGGCAGCGTACGGCCTGAAGAATATCTCCGAAAAAGACAGAGAAAAACTCCTGAAAACCCTCGAATGATTCCCGGCGTAAAGCCGACACAAGATACATATGGAAACATACCTCTACAAAGTCTTCAATACCGAAGGAGCTATGGAAGAAGGCACCATCGGTGCCAGCTCTGGCGGGGATGCTGCAAATGCACTCCGCCTTCGCGGCTTTTCTATTATCTCCCTGACAAAAGAAGCATCGGAAAAGAAAGAAAGACGCAGCTTCCTGAAAAGGAAACCATTCTCCGGAGACGAGACACTCTCCGTCCTTGCCAGCGAATGGAGCGCCCTCCTCAAAGCAGGCCTCACCATCACGGCTACCCTGGCCCTCCTTGAAGAACAGGCGAAAAAACACGAGAAACCTATCCTCTCACGCGCCCGCGAGACTGTCATGGAAGGAAGGACCCTCTGGGAAACGCTCGATGAATCAGGCGCCTTTCCCCGCTTCTTCACCGCCTTGATTCAGGTCGGAGAAATGACAGGCACGCTCCCCGAAGAACTCGACCGCATCGCCGAGCACTACCGGAAGAAAGCAGAATTCAAAAGAAAAGCGGTAAGCGCCCTTGCCTATCCCTGCTTTGTCCTCCTCTTCGCACTGACCGTCCTTCTCACCATCCTGACATTCATCCTCCCCACCTTCGAGACACTCTTCGCCTCCCTGCAGATCACCCTTCCTGCCGGCGCGAGGATTGCTCTGGCCGCCGGGAAATTTCTTCAGGAAACAGGACGCTTCCTCTTCCTTCTGCCGCTTCTCTCGGCCCTCGGTCTTGGTATTTCCTTGAAGACAGAAAAAGGAAGAGAGAAAATAGACGAAATCCTCTACCGCTCCCGCTTCTGCAAACGCCTCCTCCTCATCCGCTTCGCAGCTACACTCTCTGCTTTCCTTGAAAGCGGAAGGACCCTGGGCGACGCCCTTGAAGACTGCAAGGATACCATAGGAAACCGCGAAGCAGAAAGAGCCCTCGAAGCCGTCAAGGAAGAAGTCACCAAAGGAAACGACTTCGCCGAAAGCCTCAAGAAAAGCGGCTTCTCCCTGCCCATCTTCTACCAGCTTACAAGGATCGGCATGGAAAGCGGCGAACTCCCGGACTTCCTCATGAAAGCCGCCGGCCTCATGGAAAGAGAGGCAGAAAGAAAAGCCAGCCGCTTCCGCGCCATCCTAGAACCCGCCATGCTCCT
This sequence comes from Dialister sp. CAG:357, assembly GCF_000435155.1. NCBI lineage: Bacteria > Bacillati > Bacillota > Negativicutes > Veillonellales > Veillonellaceae > Dialister > Dialister sp. CAG:357. The sequence continues at coordinate 6,496 of NZ_FR896465.1, forward strand.
ATTAGTAGGCGGCATGACCGCCATCGTCGTATTCTCCGTCATCCTCCCCGTCTTCCACATGGCGGCGAGAGTGTGAAGGGAAAAAAGATAAAACCATAAAACAAGAAAAAACAGAACGCAAGGAAAAAAAACATAAAAATCGCAAAAAAGCTCCCTATGAAGAGAGCTTTTTTGCGTGGGAAAATCAAAACCTTCACAACCGGACTTCGTCTGTTGGTAATCAACCCCTTTCGGCGCATGCGCGCCACTTTCCCCTGACGGGGACAGCTATAGTCTCGCTCCGCTCGCCATTCCTGAGCGTTGATTTTTCAAATCGAAGCGAACTTGTAATCAAATTTCCCTTATTATTTCATTCCTCTATTTCTATTCTTTCCCCATTTTCTATATAATTAAGGAATGTTAAGCAAAGTCTTTTTAAAAAATCGAGCGCAGGAGGTGCGTTAGTATAAAAGCTGTTATTTTTGATATGGACGGGACTCTTTTTGATACGGAGTTTATTTTCCAGAGGATCTGGAATGAGATCGCGGGCGAGATGGGCCTGGTGCTTCCGGATTCTTTCAAATATGAAATCTGCGGGACGAATGGTGCCGTGATGAATGGCGTCATTGAAAAGTACTACCATGTATCTGACGGACAAGTGATCCAGAACGAATGCCGCCGCCGTGTGGATAAGATTTTTGCCCGGTATGTGCCGGAGAAGCCGGGCTGCAGGGAAATCCTTCATTTCTTCCGCGAGCATGGGTATAAAATTGCCATGGGAAGCAGCAGCCGCATTACAAGGATCGAAGGAAATCTGCACCAGACGGGGCTTCGTGATGCCTTCGATGCCATTGCAGGGGGCGATGAAGTCGAGCATGGCAAGCCCGAGCCGGATGTATTTCTTCTGGCGGCCAGCCGCCTTGGTGTCGATCCCAGGGACTGCTACATCTTCGAGGACAGCCCCAATGGCGTTCGCGCCGGCGTCAAAGTGGGCATGAGAACGATCATGGTTCCTGACCTCATGCCCGTCACTGATGACCTCATCCCCATCGCCTACGGGATTTTCAAGAACCTCTCCGAAGCACAGGAATTTCTGGAGAAGGAAATATAAGGAAAATCAGGACTCAGGAATGACGAGCATCGCGAGTTCCGCATTGGCAAGAACGGCTGTATTACTGCGATGTGCTGAGTCCTGATTTCCTCTCTTATTCCCTATTTCCTTTATATAATAGAAATATATATAGAATAATATATTTCTCCCAATTCCCAAAAAATCACTTCTGTATTATACTTAAGAATGGAAAAGTTTACGAAAGACCGCGGAAGGCGGAATATATGGGAAAGGAGGCGCTGCGATGGCTTTATCGATCAGGGACATTTTGATACTCGACTACTTCGACGGCAAGCCGGTGCATCATAAGATACCGCCGTACAAGCTGAAGATTTACGGCCAGGACGCCAATGACCGGATCGGGCTTTTGTATGAGAATGGCTGGATCCGCTACAGCCGGCCGCAGGAGACGGTCAGCATGCTGCCGGACAAAGCACTCTCGGATTTCCTGAAGCGTTACGGTCTCTCCGGCGAAGGCTCGCATGCCGAGCTCACCGGGCGCGTCATTTCCCAGATTCCCGAGTCCGACTATGCCCACGGCGTGCCGAAGATTTACGTCCTCACCAAGGAAGGCAAGGCGGAAATCGGGCATCACATGGCCTACGTCCTGAACGTCCGTGAGAATTACGGCCTGACCGAAGGGGAAATCGGCGAATCGCAGAATACCCTCGCCCAGCGCGGTGAACCATATACCGCCCGGGACATCCTTTACCGCGCCTTCCAGCAGAAAATTTCCCTCTACATCATGGCCGGCGAATGGTCGAAGCTCCGCAACATGTACTACACTGTCGCGAATTTCTACCTGCGTATCAAAGACAACGAAGAAGCCCTGCCGTACCTGTACCTTGTCTTCTTCATGGACATGTCCGGCATGGGAAACAAAAACAACCTCGTCCCGTACGAGAACCTTTTCCCCACGCAGAAGGGCATGATCCTCCTGATGGATGAAATCCGGAAAGATCTCCACTACTCCATGGACGAAGTGAAGACATCCTTCCTTTCCTCCATCGCCCGCATGGCGCCGAGACTGCCATTCTCGTATTTCTCGCCGCAGGTCATGGCCTCCATGCTCCTCGAACGCCTCCGCGGCATCGACTTCAATGGAGCCAGGTACATCGTTCAGAGAAATACCCCGGATCCCTCCGCCAAGTCGTACCACTACGTACCGTACGGAAGAAGCGAAGCCAGGCCCAGATCCTACCACCCGCCCGTCGTGAAACCAAATTTCATGGCCCCGCCGGTCTTAAGGATGCCTACCTTCACCGCGCCCCCGCCCTTCAAGCCGGGCCAGTCCGCCCCGCCGCCAAGCCGCGAGCCCGTGCCAGAGAAGAAAGAAGAGCCTGTTTTAAGAAGAAAACCCGAAAAGAAAAAGGGCATCTTCTCCAAGCTGAAAGATCTGTTTTAGTCGTACTTGAAAAAGACACCATCATTTTGTAAAATAATACTAATGCGTTTGTAGCTCAGCTGGATAGAGCAGCGGTTTCCTAAACCGTGTGTCGGGGGTTCAAATCCCCCCAAGCGCACCAATGGAAATCAGAGCGTTCCCGAAAGGGAGCGCTTTTTTTGCGTGGAGAAATGGGAACTCACTTCGCTCGCCAGTCCTGAGCGGGGATTTTTATTTCTACGAGCGCAGCGAGGTCGTAAGGTTTTCCACGAGCAACGCGAGGTTTAAGGGTGTTTGACCTTGCCTCGTAGAGGAAGGTGTCGCTGAAGGCGACGAATGAAGTTCATTTCCTGGGCTGCAAGCCGGTTGTATGGTTTTTAAATGTGCAGTTTCTAAAAAGGCCGGGCGGATAGGGTTGATCATTCATTGAGTTTTAAAATCTAAAAAGGTTCTGCGAGCGGAGTGAGGTTGTTTGGTTTTTCTTTTCCCTTTGCGAAGCAAATAAGTGGTGTTGATCTTCCCAGACGGGGAAGGGAGTATGGTAGGGGAAGGGGTACGAAAGGTCCAAAACAAATAAGATTGGAAATCCTTTCTTTATTCCTTGTGAAGCTGCCACCTTCGGGGGAAGTGGACTGTATACCAGTTGAATCTTCTGTAATATCGGTAATGACTCAATTGTTCTGTACAGGCCGAAAGGGGTGCAGTTAATAAGTAAAGCATATTCCTTTTGTGGCGGTTAGGGTTGATTTCCCTCAACCTCCAGGCTGGTCGTCCGGTTCTTTCTTTTCCCCGCTCTGCGGTTGTCTGGTTTTTCATTTCTTTCCCAGTTTTCCTCCCAGCTTTTCTCCCTACACGGTCTTTTTCCTCTCTCCCCATCCTCTTTTATTTTTATAATCGCTATCCTTCCTTGTATCTTCCTTGCTGTTCTTTCAAAAAAGTCTGCTGCTTTTAGAAATTTCCCTCACATTTCCTTTCAAAAGTATACTTTCGGATAGTTTCATTCCATTTTGCGATAGGTTAGAGTAAATGCAGGGAAAAAGCTTTGGCCCTGGCAATGGCGCCGGGGAAGCTCTATTGATTTAGAAAGAAGGAATCGAAATGAACAAAAAAGCAGAAAGCTTCTAGGAATACTTGGATAAGAGAAAACTCAAAGACTTCGCCGTCGAAGAAATTGCCAAAGATCCATTGGAAACCGCCGTATTCCGCTCGCACATGCAGCTTGAAAACGCAAGACTGCCAATCATCGTCATCCTTGACAAGAGCATCTACGGCATCGTCCGTCTCCTTGTCGCTCAGAGCGCCAAGAAGAAGAACAACGAAAAAGCACTCGAAGAGCTCATGAACAAGTTCAATAAACAGTATAAAGCATTCAAATACTACCTCGACGACGAAGGAAACCTCGTCCTCGATCTCAGCATCCTCTGCCCGGAAGAAAAAGTAAGCGGCCCGATGATTTATGCCCTCTTCCAGAGCGTCGAAGAACACCTCAAGACCGCCTATCCGCAGTGGATGAAAATCATCTGGAAGTAATTCATACCGGGGATAGTACAAAAGAAGGGCGGGGAGGGCCCGGACTTTTGTGGAAATGGGAGGAACCATGTTAGGGATTGCGGCAGGAATTCTCGTAGGTGCCGTTTCAGGCGTTGCCTTCTACTGCCTTCTGTGCAGGAACGCAGAGTATATCGACGCATTCGACGAAGACCTCGTCAGAGAAAGATTTATGGAAGATATGAATAACAAAACAAGAATGGAATGATTCCGGGGAAGGAAGAATTCCTGAAGAAACAGCGTTTCCGGGAAGAAACACTATTTCAAAAAAGCAGGCAGCGGGAACTGCCTGCTTTTCACATGGGAAAAATTAAGAGTATACATAAAACAACTCGCCCGCTCGATATTCCAGAGTCCTGACTCTTGAGTGGAATCAGAGCAGCCCACCAATACTCGCCTTCCCAAATGGGGAAGGGAGTATGGTAGGGGATGGGGTACGAAAGGTCAAAAACAAATCAGATTTGAAACTTTTTCTTTATTCCTCTTGAGACCTGCCTCAGCGAGGAAGGATGTCACGGAGTGACAGAAAGGAGTGCAGTTCCTCGGACGAAGTCCGATTGAATGGTTTTGATTTTCCCCAAGGCGAAGCCTTGGTTTAAGGGTGTCAGAGCTCGCCCCGTAGGGGGAGCAAACATCATCTCCACGAGCAACGCGAGGTTTTACGGTTTTCTTAACCTGCCGCTCTCCGCCCATACGCTTTTATCTCATCCTACACCTATCTCTTTTCCTTATGCTTATTGAGAAAAAGTAATAACTTATAGTTGCGAGTGAATTGTAATTTTAATAATTCTAAATATTTTTGTTTTGCCATGCCTATAAATTTCTATCCGATAATATCGAGTAAAATCCAGTATAAAGAAATCTTTCGAATATGCCCATTTGTATTTATAAATCAAATATTGACAGATTATAAATTCTCAATATATAATTAAGACATGAATGAATTAGAAATCTTCAAGGCTCTATCGAACCCTATACGGCTAAACATCATAAAGTGGCTGAAGGAACCGCAGAATAACTTTCCACCCCAGGGACTCCATGTGCCGGAGGGAGACCGTTTTGACAGAAGTGTCTGTGTTGGATCGATCTGCGAAAAGACTCAGATTTCCCAGTCGACCATCTCACATTATCTTGATATGATGCAGAGAGCAGGTCTTTTGGAATCGCGCCGTTTCGGCAAGTGGACATACTACCGCCGCAACGAAAGGAACATCAGCCGATTGTCAGAGTTCATCCGTAACTCGTTATAACCGGTCATTATAAGGTATAATAAAGACGGCAGGAAATCCTGCCGTCTTTTTTTGGGTTTATGTATCTAATAAACGAGATACATTTTGGAATATTTCATGTAAATTCTCATTTTGAAGGCAAAAGCCGGAAAGGACTGTTCACATGATTGAAAAACCATTTATCCTCGCAGGAAAGAAACTCTCCACACGTCTCGTGTTCCCGCCGCTCGCGACCGAAAGCTCAGACGGCGGCAAGCCGAACGAAAAAATCACGCAGCACTACTGCGCCATCGCAGCAAACCCGAACGTCGGCATGATCATCACTGAGCACAGCTACGTCGATCCACAGGGCAAAGCAGACCCGCACCAGATTTCCTTTGCCGACGACTCCGTCATCGACGCACAGAAAGCCATGGTGAAATCCATCCGCAACGTGCGCCCCGACATCTGCCTCCTCGCGCAGATCAATCACGCAGGCGCCAATACACGCAAACTCTACACAGGCATGGATCTCGTCTCCGCCTCTGACATCAAATGGACCAGAGACCAGGCAAGAGCCCTCACCGTCGATGAAATCCACGACCTGGAACAGAAATACATCGCAGCAGCCCTCCGCGTCCAGGAAGCCGGCTATGACGGCGTAGAAATCCACTGCGCACACGCTTACCTCCTGAACCAGTTCTACTCGCCGATCACCAACCACAGAGACGACGAATACGGACCGCAGACCATCACCAACCGCCTCCGCTTTACCCTCGAAATCATCCGAGGCATCAAAGCCAAAGCCAATAAGAACTTCATCGTCTCCGTACGCTTGGGAGGCTGCGACTACAAAGAAGGCGGCAGCACCATCGAAGACGCATGCGCAGCAGCCAAACTCCTCGAAAGAGAACACATCGACCTCCTGAACCTCTCCGGCGGCACCTGCCAGATCTTCAGACCGGGCCACGCAGAACCAGGCTTCTTCACCGACATGTCCGAAGCCGTCAAGAAATGCGTATTCACCCCGATCCTCGTAGCAGGCGGCATCACAACAAAGAAAGAAGCCGACCTCTTCCTCCGTGAAGGCAAAGCCGACCTCATCGGCGTAGCCAGAGCACTCAACGCAGACCCGAAATGGGAAATGTAAAATAAGGAAACTAAATAAGACATTCAAAAAGGACCCCGAAAGAGGTCCTTTTTAGTTACATCGTCTCTGCAACTACCCTGCAGGGCAGTCCGGTCATGCCTTGGTAACGCATAGGGTACGTATTCATTATTACATCTTTATTTAGCAGTTCCTTCAAATTACACATGTTTTCAATGACGAAGACACCATGATCAGCACAGTACTGATCCTTGACAGGATGCTCGCGGCCGCGCCTGATCCCCGCAAAATCCACGCCGATCAATGAAATATGAAGATCGACCAATTTCTCAATCAA
>NZ_FR896465.1:13201-22594 GCF_000435155.1 Dialister sp. CAG:357
AGACCAATTTCTCAATCAATTCATCAGACAGCTGCGGATGCTCCTTGAAATACCTTGCACTTCCGTAGCCTTCCTCCTCAATGAATCCTGAGTAAAACATGACAAATGAATCCGCGGGAACTTTCTCCAGATCCACATCAAAGACACCGATATCCCTGTCTTTGATCCCGCTGACATCAAATACGATTCCTCTTCTCTGGGTATACTCTAAAGGAAATTCCTTATTCATTACATCAAAATGAGTTCCCAAATGTCCAGATAAAGATTTCTTATCATGCCCCTGTGCATCCTCTACCATTTTAGGTGTAATTTCAAGCATTACATCAATTTTCATTACGGTTTCCCCCTTTAGATCTTTGCTGGCTGCTAAATTTTACCAGCACCGATAAAAATCAAGATATGCCCTTAACCTTGCCATGGAAGATGTGAAATGAAAGCCATTTCTTTATTCTTTGTGTTGGATTAAAGTTCTAATATAAATATTATACAATAGCCTCGAGGTGCGAATTTGGAAAGGAGGTAAGATGCCTTTTGCAAACATATCAATCATTGAAAATGATGGCGGTACTATTTTCCAATAAATAGTATACCAATAATGAGAATCAAACGGCTCTATTTTGCATATATTGAACGGTATGTATGAGTTTAAGTGCTAAATAACCTAATATACGATACTTAAATAGCAAATAGCCATAATTAGTATATAATTCAACTTAATTGTGTGCTAAAATGTGTAAAGAATACGTAAGACGTTTGTAAAGGTAATATATATTTGGAAGGAGATGCGTGGAATGAAGTGGAAGGCTATAGTTGCAGGTATGTTAGCAGGTGCAGCTCTGTTAATGGCAGGCTGCGGCGGCTCATCTTCTGGGGATGCAGCAAAATCGGCCAATGCGGCACAGAATTTCAAGGGTAAGAAACTGGTTATGTATGTTTCTTTCCATGAAGATACGGCAAAGGAACTGTCGGACGCATTCAAGAAGAAGACCGGTGCTGATGTAAGCTTTATCCGACTGCCAACTGGTGAAGCATTAGCTCGTATTCAGGCTGAAAAGGATTCACCGAAAGCGGATGTATGGCTGGGCGGCACAGCAGATGCTCACGCAAAGGCAGCTTCTGACGGACTTTTGTCAGCTTATAAGTCACCGAATGCGAAGATGATTCTTCCGCAGTATCAGGATAAGGATGGATACTGGTATGGCACATACCTGGAAGCTCTGTCTGTCGGCTATAACGAAAAACGTTTCAAAGAAGAATTTGAACCAAAGGGCGTCAAGGCTCCTGAAACACTGGATGATCTTCTGAAACCGGAATTCAAGGGCGAAGTCATTATGCCAGATCCGAGAAAATCCGGAACAGGCAATACATTCATCAGCTCCGTTCTTCAGTCCATGGGCGAAGAAAAAGGCTGGACCTATTTGAAAGCACTGAAAGGCCAGGTAGCACAGTTCACTCCTTCCGGATTTACACCAGCACAGAAGACAGGTGCCGGAGAATACCTGATCTGCGTCAACTTTGTTTCTGACCAGAATCTGGTCAGCGCAAAGGGACAGAAGATCCACAGCACGATTTACAATAATTCCGGCTGGACGGTCTGCCCTGTTGGCCTGATCAAAGGCGCTGCTGATGCTGATGTAGCTAAAGCATTTATCGACTTTGTACTGACGAAAGAAGCTGGCGAAATCATGGTAAAATCCACCCATGGTATCGCATGCAACCCTGATGTAGCTCCGCCAGAAGGTATGAAGCCTCTGAAAGAGCTCCCACTCTTCAAGGAATATGACCTGATCAAGGCCGGTGCAGATAAGCAGAAGAATTGCGACGAATTCTTCGCAAATTAAATTGGTTCAGATGATGCCTCTGCCTTTCTGGCGGAGGCATTATTGTTCTACAATAGATTTCTTAAATCATTGTAAGGAGTCACTATGAGCGAAAAAGATATAGGGCATGAACATACAGGAGGAATGGCGGAATTCAAGGCCCTCTTAAGGGAGCCGCCGCTCCTTATCAGCATATCCGTTGTATTTTTGCTGTTTGCTGTTTTTATCATTTATCCATTTGTGAAAATACTGCTGGTCCCGGACGTAAGTGACTGGATCCGTGCGCTGACGGAAGAAGAATTTGTCCTTGCCTTCGCGCATACGCTGTATTCTTCCTTCGTGGCAACATTCAGTGCCATCATCCTCGGGTTTCTCTTTGCATACGGCATCCATTATACGGATATGCCATGCAAGCGGTTCTTTCAGGTAGTGGCTCTCCTTCCTACGATGGCGCCGTCTGTCGTGACGGGCCTTGCCTTTATCATGCTTTTCGGCAGGCGCGGATTTATCACCTGGAACCTCCTTCATCTGAAGGTAGACCTGTACGGCCCATTCGGCCTGTGGGTGGCGCAGACTGTTGCATTCTTCCCTCTGGCCTATATCACGATTTCAGGGGTGCTTAAGAGCATCAGCCCGAATCTTGAACTGGCTGCACAGAACCTGGGGGCAAGAGGCTGGTATCTTTTCAGGACTGTCACATTGAGGCTGGCAACCCCGGGCATTGCCAGTGCATTTCTTCTGGTAGCCATCAACTCTCTGGCAGACTTCGGCAACCCGATGCTCGTCGGAGGAAATTATCAGGTACTGGCGACAGAAGCCTATACACAGGTCACAGGAGCTTGGGATCTTCCCATGGGCGCCACGCTTTCTGTTTTCCTTGTCATTCCGACACTGATCGTATTCTTCATCCAGAGGTACTATCTGGAAAAGAATTCTTACGTAACCGTTACGGGGAAACCTGTCGCAGGGCTGATCCGCGTCACCACGGGGCCGCTTGCAAAATGGCTTCTCTTTGCATTCTCCATGCTGCTCAGCCTCGGGATCTTAATGATCATCGGAGTCGTATTCCTCTTTGCCTTTACCGTTGCATTCGGGTATGACTACACGTTTACGCTCGAATATTTCAAGGAAGGCGTCATCCACTCCCATGTCATGATCAATTCCTGGGTGGCTTCCATATCGACAGCTGCCATCACGACAGTTCTGGGCATTGCGCTTGCCTTTCTTACCATCCGCAAGAAATTCCCCGGAAGAACGATCATGGATTTCCTTGCCATGCTTCCGGTATCCCTTCCAGGTACATTCATCGGCCTGGCATTGATCCTTGCCTTTAACGACGGACCGCTGGCCATGACGGGTACGCTCGGCATCATTATCCTCGGTATGGCCCTTCGACAGCTTCCTGTCGGATACAGGCAGGCGGTAGCAGGGCTGAAGCAGATCGAGGGCTCGCTGGAAGAAGCATCGACCAACCTGGGCGCGAACAGTTTCACCACATTCCGCAAAATCGTCCTTCCTATGCTGAAAAATTCCTTATCCGTCAGTTTCGTTTATGCTTTCATGCGATCCATGAATACGCTGTCAACTGTTATTTTCCTGGTTTCCCCGGAATGGAACCTGGCATCCATCAATATCATGAGTCTGGCAAATCAGGGATTCCTTCCTACAGCGAGCGCCACGGCAGTAGGGATTATGCTTGTCATTTATGCAACTTTTGGTATCGTGAAGCTCATCTTAAGAGATAAAATCAATATCTTTGATCTGTAAAGAAAGCGGGAATAAAGTATGGCAGACTATGTATTGCAGTTAAAGAATATCAATAAATATTTCGGGAAAAGCCATGTGATCAAGAATGTCAATCTGTCCTTTGAAAGAGGCCATTTCATTACCTTTCTGGGACCATCCGGCTGTGGCAAGACGACACTCCTCCGCATGATTGCAGGATTTTATGAACCCGATGAAGGGGAAATCCTCCTGAACGGAAAGAACGTCGAAAGGATTCCTCCTTATGGAAGAAATACATCCATGGTATTCCAGGAATATGCGCTCTTCCCTCATATGAACGTTTTTGACAACGTATCTTACGGGCTGAAAGTCAAAAAGGTTCCCAAAGATGAAATGATCAAGCGCGTGGAAGATGCACTGGAACTCATGCAGCTCAAAGGGATGGAAAAACGTTTCCCGAACCAGATGTCCGGCGGCCAGCAGCAGCGTGTCGCTGTCGCAAGAGCACTTGTCATGAAACCGGACGTCCTTCTTCTCGATGAACCGCTTTCCAATCTGGATGCGAAGCTCCGCGAAAGCGTCCGTGTCGAATTAAGAACCATCCAGCAGAAAATGGGACTCTCCGTTATTTACGTAACACATGACCAGTCAGAAGCCCTTTCCATGTCGGATGCCGTCGTCGTACTGAAAGACGGCGAAGTCCATCAGGTCGGCACGCCGCAGGAAATCTATTTCGAACCGAAGACACAGTTTGTCGCTGATTTCATCGGCACAACCAATCTCATTTCCGTAGAAGGAAAAGGGAATAACGACGTGGCTTATGGAAATACCGTATTCCATTCCACCAATCCCGTCACCCCGGGTGCCAGGTACATCGCATCCGTCCGTCCGGAAAGCATAAAGATCTCCCTGGAAAAAGCGGAGGGGAAGGTCAATATCAAGACCTCTATCGTAAACCGCATGTTCCTGGGCGAAAAAGTGCGCTACTTCGTCAAGGATGAATTGGACAAGGAATGGATTGTAGACATGTTCGATCCAGGGAAAACGCTTCTCAGCGGTGACGCCTATGTCACGTTCAAAGCGGAAAAAGCATGGGTGATTGAAGACAAATAAGCTTCAACAGACCTTGGGAAAGGAGCTGCCTGGATGTTAGAAGAACTGAAAGAAGAAGTGCTGGAGGCAAATCTGGAACTTCCCCGTCATCATGTCGTGCTTTATACATGGGGGAACGCGAGCGGAATCGACAGGGAAAGAAACCTCATCGTCATCAAACCGTCCGGCGTACCGTATGAATACCTGAAAGCTTCCGATATGGTCGTCGTAAACCTTGAAGGCGAAGTGGTGGAAGGAAATCTGAGACCATCCTCAGATACCAGGACCCACATTGAACTGTACAAGAACTTCCCGGAAATCGGCGGAGTCGTCCACACCCATTCCATTCACGCCGCAGCCTTCGCACAGGCCGGAAGGCCGATCATCCCTATTGGCACGACCCATGCAGACTATTTCTACGGACCCGTTCCCTGTACCAGACCCCTCACGAAAGAAGAAGTGGAAGACGACTACGAAAGAAATACGGGAAAAGTGATCGCTGAAACCTTCCGTGATCTCAAGATTGATCCTAAATCCACGCCCGGCGTACTCGTCAGAAACCATGGCCCGTTCACATGGGGGAAAGATGCCAAAGAAGCTGCATACCATGCAGTCGTCCTGGAAACAGTCGCAGAAATGGCCCTCAAGACATTTCTTCTCTCGCCGGATGCAAGGATACAGAACTACATCCTGGAAAAACACTACGAAAGAAAACACGGACCCCATGCCTACTATGGGCAAGTGAAATAATTTAAAAAAGAGTGGCGCGATGCCACTCTTTTACTATGCATGAAAGGCCCGAGGCTCTTGGATATTCTCATTTTCCCATCACACTCCATGGTATAATGGGAGGAGCAAAGGAGCTTGTTATGTCTACTAAAAATACCCCACTCACATTAAACGCGACGTATACGATCGAGATCCGCGATCTTGGTGTCCATGGCGAAGGCATCGGATCGGCGGAGAATTTTACTGTCTTCGTTCCGGGAGCTCTTCCTGGAGAGACGGTGAAGGCGAAGATCATCCTGATCAAGAAATCGTACGCTTCCGGGAAACTCATTTCCGTCGAGAAGCCGTCTCCCTACCGTACGGTGCCCCAGTGCCCGGTCTATGATTCCTGCGGAGGATGCCAGATTTCCCATCTGACCTACGAGGGCCAGCTGGCAGCGAAGGAACGCCGCGTGAAGGACGTCATGGTCCGCATCGGCAAGGCAAGCGAAGACGTCGTCCTTCCGATTCTTGGCGCGCCGCATGAATGGAATTACCGAAATAAAATGGCCGTCCCTGTCGGACAGGTGACAGGCGGCCCCGTTCTTGGCTACTACCGCCAGGGCACGCACCAGATCGTCCCGGTTCAGGAATGCCTCATTCAGGAAGAGGAAAACAACCGCCTTCTCCGCTTTGCGGAAGATTTCATGATCCGCCATGCCATTACCGGCTACAATGAGAAATCCGGAAAAGGCTGCGTCCGCCACGTTATGGGGCGTGTCGGCGATAATGGGGAAGTCATGGCCGTCATCGTGACCGCCACCGAAAACCTGCCGAAGAAGGACCTCTGGGCTGAAGAAATCCAGAAAGCCCTCCCCGAAGTCGTTTCTCTTTACCACGATGTCCAGAATAAGAGACGCAACGTCATCTTAGGACCGGAAATCCACCACATCTGGGGAAGAAAGACCCTCACCGCATCCCTCTGCGGCATTGCCTTCGAAGTATCGCCATTTTCCTTCTTCCAGGTCCACAAGGCCCAGGCAGAAGTCCTCTACCAGAAAGCCTTGGATGCCGCTGATCTCAAAGGCGGGGAAACCGTCATCGACGCCTACTGCGGCACAGGCACCATTTCCCTCTGCCTTGCGAAAAAAGCACGCCGCGTCATCGGCATCGAAATCGTCAGGGAAGCCATCGAAGACGCTAAGAAAAATGCCGCATTCAACCATATAGAAAACGCCGAATTCCACGCCGCCGACGCAGGCCTCCTCATGCCGAAACTCTACGAAGAAGGCCTTCGCCCCGACGTCATCGTCATGGACCCCGTCAGAGCCGGATGCAGCGAAGACGTTCTCAAATCCGCCGCAGGCATGCAACCCGCCCGCATCGTCTACGTCTCCTGCAACCCCGCCACCTTCGCCCGCGACGCAGAGATCTTGGGCCGCTTAGGCTACAAACTCCAGTCCGTCCAGCCCGTGGACATGTTCCCACAGACCACTCACGTCGAGTGCGTAGCTTTAATGTCTAGGACAGAGAAATAAAAACGCTGGGAAGTGTAGTAAATAAGCTGCTTTCACGATTTTGAGATTAAAAATGAGAAACCTAAAATCGAATTTTCATCACCCCATGGGAACATATCGACGAAAGTTATTTTTTGATAGTTTAGACGGTGAGTTGGATAAGGGGTTCACGAGTGTATGAGTTGGATGTTTTGAAAAAAATCCCCAGTGAGTGAGTAGGTTGGATGTAAGAGGGAATGAAAATGAGACAAGAGTATACAGCAATAGCTACATTGACAGTGGATACGTTTATGGCAAAGGGTATTAAATGTAAAATTCAGTTGCCAGGAAGAATGGGAAATGTAAAAATACACTTATATCCGATGAACGATATATGGAACAATATACAGCCATACTTTAAATTCAAATTTGATGCGTATATAGGTGATAGTAAATTTCACAGTGATGAAGCTTATGTAATCAAGTCTGAATGTAAATATTATAGTAAAGAAGTAAATGAGTGCTATGTAGAATTACAGGCTAACGATTTTTTTATTGCAGACACAGTTTCTTGGGAAATAGAATCGTGTTCATCAATAATATTTTGGATTAGTCCAAATGATAAGATTCAGGTACCACAAATAATCAACCAAATGAATGATGGAACAGTTGAAGTTAATCATTGTAATAAAGAAAATTTTAAATTTAAATTACACGATGATATATTTGTTCAATTTGATAAAATGTATGACTATGAGAAAAAAGGAAAAGGATATGCTGCAAGTCCTTATTTAATTGCAATAGTTACTGGGAATATCGCAATTACTAATCTTTCTGATGTTCTCCTTAAAATTAAACCGATGCTAGACGAATTTTTGCTATTGATATCTTTTGCATTTCGAACTTGCATTGTATGGACTGGGTTTGAGCTAACGTTAGGAAATCATCAACATTGTACTTATTATCGTGGCAATTGTTTGTTCCCTGATGGCAAAGGACGCCCTTCAATTCGTGATGGTGTTGTGGAATTTAGAGAGTTCAAAAATTTTATGGATCATATATATCCGATTTTTAAAAAATCTACATATAAAGAATCGCTAAAACATGCAATATATGTACTTTGTCCATGGAACAGTCAAAATATTATTCTTGAAGAAAATTATTTAATACTTTTTGCTGCACTAGAGGCGATTGTTCTTACGTATCGCCGTACGGTAAATAGAGAATTTATTTTAAGTAAAGATGAATGTAAAAGTTTAAATAAAGCAGTGAAAAATACTATACATCATGAAGTTAAAGACAAAATTAAACGTGGTGAACTATATTCAAAATTACCTGAATTAAATCGAGTAGCTTTGCGAACAGTTTTTGATGACTTCTGTAAAGATAACTCTATAGATTTATCTTCACTTTGGCCCGTCTTTGAAAAATCAGATCATAAGCCAGGCTTATCTGATATTAGAAATAAACTTGTGCATGGAGATACACAAGAAATGTTGGGATTTCTTTCATATGCGCATGAACATTTGCAATATGTTTTGGAACGTATTGTATGTAGCTTATTAAATTGGCCATTAGAAAGAACAGAAATAAATTCTGGGATATTGGAAAGAGAAATTGTTAGCGTAAACAAATTTTTGTTGATCAAAGAAGATGCGGAGAAACAATTTAAAACATAAATTGTTTATTAATACCTGTTTTTATCGTGTGTTAAAAAGTAGAGAAAATTTAAATATTTTATTGGTTGCAATATTTTTAGGGGGGAGTAGATATTAATGAATATAAGGAAAATAAAAATTGAAAATGTTCGTGGAATATCATCAAGAGAATTTTCTTGTTGCGTATGTCCTAATATGCCAACTTTTTTTGTTGCCCCTAATGGATTTGGAAAAACTTCTATTGCTACTGCTTTTAATTCTATGAAGCGTGATAGAATTGAAATTCCAGATGATAATAAATTTCAAAATAACTCATCAGCTTTACCAGAAGTAGAAATAACGGATGATGGTGGACATATATATACTGCAAATTCAACATTCAATACAATAACAGATACATTTAGTATAGAAGTTATTAGTGGCCAAGTTAAACCAAAGGCTACTACGAGAAATTTTGGAGGATTTACTTCTTCCATTCCAGAACTAGTGATTGAACCTATAGAATTATATAGTCATATACCTGATAGGTGTGAGTTTGATTACTCGGTTTCTAGTATAAAACATCAACTGGGGACTAGTGTCGGTAAATTGTTTCTTAATTTAAACTCGGAGATTAAAAAAAATGATTTTGTTGATAATTTTTACAGCTTAAAAAATGATTTTGAAAAATTAGGAAATACTCGAAATAAGAGAAAAATAGAATCTTTTTTGGACGAGATTAATAGAATAAATAACACTGCGGCATATATTGAACACTGCTCAATAAATACAGCAACACCTTTATTGAGTATTACACCAATTAATGAAATAATTAATAAATTCAGTTATTTATTTGAAGGTTATTCTGCAAATAAAAAATTGAGTGTTTAAATAATCTTGTGTAAACGTACTCCT
>NZ_FR896466.1:0-20173 GCF_000435155.1 Dialister sp. CAG:357
ATTATTTTTATCCCACAAAAAAGCGTGAAGAGCCTCTTTTTTGATGGAGAATTCGGGAGTCCCTATGACAAGAAGCTGTCCCCGTCAGGGGAAAGTGGCGCCGTTAGGCGACGAAAGGGGTTCATTACCACGCAGCAGAGCTGCGGTTGTATGGTTTTCCTTCCGTCTTAAGCTGATTGTCTGTTTTTCAGATCCCGCAGATGCACCTTTAAAATGACTGGAAATCTTAAAATGTCAATGAAGCCTGATAAACACTGGCTTCATTGGAATTAAAAACACCACGAAATGTCCTATAAGCCTAAACAAAAGGCATATAATTGTTAGATAATCCTCTGACGGGATTTTCCAATACAAAAGAAGCTGTGGCAAAATGATTAACCATTTTGCCACAGCCCCCCTTCTTTTTTCTTTTTATTTGACTTCCTGAATGATCGGAAGGATCATCGGTCTGCGTTTGGTACGTTCGAAGAAGTACTTGCCGAGGGAGTCTCTGATCTGAGTCTTGATGGCGTTCCATTCGGTGACGTTGCCTGCTTCGCAGCGGTCGAGGATGGATTCGATGCGGTCTTTGGCTTCGGTCAGGAGGCCTTCGCTGTCTCTGACGTATACGAAGCCTCTGGAGACGATGTCCGGGCCTGCGAGGACCTGGTTGCTGCCTTTTTCGAGGGCGATGACGACGATGACGACGCCGTCCTGAGCAAGCTGCTGGCGGTCTCTGATGACGATGTTTCCTACGTCGCCTACGCCTAAGCCGTCAACGAATACGGCACCTGCCTGGACTTTGCCATTGATCTTCGCACTGCGGTTAGTGAGTTCGAAGACGGAGCCGTTTTCTCCGATGAGGATGTTCTGTTTCTTGACGCCAAGGCTTTCAGCGAGTTCTGCGTGGCTGCAGAGCATGCGGTATTCGCCATGGACGGGAATGAAGAATTTCGGATGGACGAGGGAGAGCATGGTTTTCAGGTCTTCCTGGGATCCGTGGCCGGAAACGTGGACGCGTGTGTTGTGGCTGGTGACGACGTGTGCGCCGAGACGCATGAGGTTGTCGATGGTGCGGCCTACGCTGTTTTCGTTGCCCGGGATCGGGGATGCAGAGATGATGACGGTGTCGCCGGCATGAATCTGTACCTGACGGTGGCTGCCGTCTGCCATGCGGGAGAGGCCTGCCATCGGTTCGCCCTGGCTTCCTGTGGTGAGGATGCAGATGCGGTCGTCTCTGTAGCGGTTAAGTTCTTCCGGTTCAATGAATGTGCCTTCCGGCGCTTTGAGGTAGCCCATTTCACGGGCGATGCCTACGACATTGACCATGGAACGGCCGAAGACGCAGACTTTTCTCTTGAATGCCAGAGCGGCATCGACTGCCATCTGGATACGGGATACGTTGGATGCGAATGTGGCAAGGATAATGCGGCCCTTGGCGTCGGCGTAGGAGCTCATGAGAGACTTGGCGACGACGGCTTCGGACGGGGTGTAGCCCGGGTTCTGTGCATTGGTGGAGTCAGCGCAGAGGGCAAGTACGCCTCTGTGGCCGAGCTCAGCCAGTTTGTACATGTCGGTCTGTTCTCCATCGACCGGTGAATGGTCGAATTTGAAGTCGCCCGTGTGGACGATGGTGCCGACCGGGGTCCTGAGGTAGATGCCGCAGGAATCCGGAATGGAATGGCAGACGTGGAAGAATCCGAATTTGAACGAACCGGCTTTGAATTCGTCCCCGGACTTCACGACGTGCAAATCAGCGTCATTGACTTTCGCTTCCTTGAGCTTGCCTTCGATGAGGCCGCAGGTGAGGCGTGTCGCATAGACTGGCGCTTTGACATCCCTTAAAAGATAAGACAGGGAGCCGATGTGATCTTCGTGACCATGGGTGATCAGAATCGCCTTGACCTTGTCTCTGTTCTCAATCAAATAGCTGAAATCGGGGATGACGATGTCAATCCCCGGCATGGTTTCATCAGGAAATGCCATGCCTGCATCAATTACGATAATTTCGTCGCCGTAACGGAAGACAGTCATGTTCTTTCCGATTTCCCCTAGTCCTCCTAAGGGAATAATTTGTAATCTGGTTTTGGACAAGAAAAATACCTCCTGTGTGATTTTGTTTCATGCATATGTGGTGTTCCGTATCATAAGCTGAATCAATCGATCAAAAAAACATTTTAAAAACTTATATAAATAAAAAAATAAGCCGTTCCATAGTCGTTACTCCTATTATAACACAAGGCATGCAGAGCGATAGTAGAAGAAAAATGAAATTGGAGATTCATTTTCATTCCCATCTGCGCAAATCTATACCCTTTTCGAAATTTCTGTCATGCGGATTTTTCCTGTTTTTATGTTAGAATAGAGGTATCACATTATAGGTTTACAGTAAAGGAGACAGTATGGGAGATTTCAAGGCAGGCAGCACCAACGCGGTCGTATTGGCAGGGATGTGTACGGCTCTGGCCGTAGTCCTTTCTATGATTGGGCTCTACATGCCGCTTTTTTCCACTATCGTATTTCTTTTGATCCCTCTTCCGATCGCATACCTGGGGATGCGCGAGGGGATCCAGTGGTCGGTCATCGTCACGAGCGGGATCCTGATCCTGGACTCGGTTTTCTTCGGCATCGTTTCTGCCGCTTTCCTCTGCGCGATTTTCGGGATTCTGGGCATCGTGATGGGGATCTGCTACAAGCATAAGATTGCGGCGTGGAAGGCGCTGATTGCAGGCGCCGTCGTCGTTCTCATCGCACTTGTCGCCGAAGGGCTGGCAGCGCTCTATGTCCTGGGGATTTCCTCTCCGATTTTAGGCGGGGAAGGTTTCACGCAGATGGAGCAGTCGATGAATGAGATGCTTCCGTCCTTCTATTCGGGCGAAGCGCTGACGCAGGCGCAGGAACGCGTCGATGTCATGATGGAATCCATCAGGAAATCCATTCCCTTTGCCATGGTGGCAGCGTCCTTCTTCTATTCCTGGGCGTCCATGACGCTTGGCAAGATGATTTTCCAGAAGATGGGCATCAAGGATATCCCGATGCTTCCGGCTCTGGAACGCTGGGAAATGCCAAGACCGGTTCTTTATGTGTACATCGCTGTCGTCGTGGCAGGATATTTCTTGAAGCCGCAGGGCATGATGGACTATGTCCTCTACAATGTGGAAGTCGGCTGCGTCCTGATCTTCTGGCTGCAGGGGCTTGCGACGCTCTGGTGGATGCCGCACAAGTATCCGAGGGTCCGTCCCTTCCGCGTGCTGATCGTTCTGCTGTCCTTCTTCGTGGGACTTTTCCAGATGATGATGGTCTTCCTTGGAATGGCGGATATGGCGGTCAACTACCGTAAAAAAAGAAATTATCAATAAGAAGTGGAGATGAAGGGGGCTGTCTTGTAGGAAACTATGGATCAGCGCCCTTTTATTTGCATTTGGGGTGCTTTTCGGGTACGATTATAGATATCAGAAGGGATAGGGAAACTATCCACGCTGGTATGAGCCGCGGCTCAAAAAGGTATAAAAGGGAGAAGCAAAATGCTCGGTGATATTTGGGTTTATAAGAAAACCAGCCGGATCTACGTGACGCTGCTGCTTTTGGCAGTCATCATGCTGGCGACCCAGAACTGGCAGCTCGGTGTCCTTCTTTTCATCATCGTCGCAGGATGCATCGTCTATACGAAACGGTGCGACCTCACGCAGGAAAAGAAGCTGATGAAGTACCTGGACGATCTGTCGGCTGGCGTGTCGGCCGGGACTGTCTATGCCGTCAAGAACCTGCCTGTCGGGATTGCGATGATGGACAGCGGCAAGGAGCTCGTCTGGACGAATGGCGTATTCCGGAGCTGGCTGGGAGATGATGCGCAGGAAGGCGCAAGTCTCCAGGACCTGATCACAGGTCAGAAAATTTCGAAAATATGGGGCAAGACCGGATGGTTCGACTGCCATGCCAATGGCACGTTCTTCCGCGTTTTCCATAAGTACGTGTCTGACACGGAAGGTATGGAAGACCCCTTCATGGTGCTCTACTTCATGGACCGCACCGATGTGGAAGTGGCTGTGCGCGAATGCGCTGACGCACGCCCTGTTTTCTGCATCATCCGCATCGACAACATGAGCGAAGTCACTTCCGAAATGACGGACGTGGAACGCTCCTCGCTTTCGAGCGATGTCACGGAAAAAGTCCTCTCTTACTTCAATGAGAGGGACGGGTTCATCAAGCAGTACAATAATACGGATTTCGTCGCATGCATTTCGCATAAGGCGCTTGTGGAAATGATGGAGCATAATTTCGATATCCTCGATACCGTACGTGCCATCCATACCGTCAACCGCATTCCTGTGACGCTTTCCATCGGCGTCGTGCAGATTGACGATACCTTTGCCAAACAGTATGACGAAGCGCAGGTTTCCTTAGACCTCGCTCTTGGCCGCGGCGGCGACCAGGCCATCGTCAGGATCGGCAAGGACACGAAAGCATTCGGCGGCAAGGCACCGACCTCTGTCAGCTCGACAAGAGTCAGGGTCAGAGTCGTTGCCCAGGCGCTCAAGGAAATCATCGAAGGCGCAGATCTCGTCCTCGTCATGGGACATAATCACGAAGACTTCGATGCGCTCGGATCCGCTGTGGGCGTCACCCACCTCGCGCGTTCCTCGCACATCGAGACGCATATCGTCCTTTCCAAGGAAAGAGACACCTGCCGCAAGATGGCAGAAGCCATCGAAAAGAGCGGCGAAGTCGAAGGCCTCATCATCGATGCCGGTGAAGCGAAGAGCCTTGTCACAGACAAGACCGTCCTCGTCGTCGTCGATACCCACATTCCGGAACTCGTGGCAGCGCCTGAGCTCCTGAAGAAGGTCAAGAAGAGAGTCGTTATCGACCATCACAGAAGAGCGAAGAGCATCATTGAAACGCCTCTTCTGACATACATGGAACCATCCGCATCGTCCGCATCCGAGCTCGTCACCGAACTCATCCAGTACTATGGCGGCGATGAGGAAATGAATGAAATCGAAGCATCCTGCCTCTATGCAGGCATCGTTGTCGACACGAAGAGCTTCACCGTGCAGACGAGCGTCCGCACCTTCGACGCGGCAAGTTACCTCCGCCGCTGCGGTGCGAACACGCAGCTCGTCCACAGGCTCTTTGCCGAAGACATCGGCTTCATCCAGAAGAAAGCGCAGATCCTTGCCCAGATGAAAATCGCCCACGGGTGCATCGCCGTTGCCGAATGCCCCAAGGACGCAGAAGAATCACAGATTCTGGCGGGACAAATTGCCGATTACCTTGTCACCGTGAAGGAAATCAGGGCCAGCTTCGTGTTCTACCACGCAGAAAAAGGTCTCTGCATCTCCGCCCGGTCTGACGGGTCCATCAATATGCAGGTCATCATGGAAGCCGTGGGAGGCGGCGGTCACCAGACCGTAGCCGGCGCCCAGGTCGGAGATGAAGCCGATCAGGAAGCCATCACCAAGACGCTCATCCAGGAGGCCGAAAAACAAATAGAGGAGGAAAAAGAATGAAAGTAGTATTACTGCAGGACGTCAAGAAAATGGGGAAAAAGGGAGACGTCATTGAAGTCTCCGACGGCTACGGCCGCAACGTACTCATCCGCAAAGGCCTCGGCGTAGAAGGCACACGCCAGAACCTCAATACAGCAGCACAGCGCCAGGAAGCCAAGGAATTTAAGAGCCAGGTCGCTGCCGATGAAGCAGTCATCATGGCTGCGCAGCTGAAGAAAGTCAAAGTCGTCATTAAAGTACAGTGCGGCGAAGACGGAAGAGTCTTCGGCTCCGTCACAGGAAAAGACATCAGCGAAGCCCTTCAGGCTCAGTACAAATTCAAACTCGACAAGAAAAACATCCGTCTCGAAAGCCCGATCAAAGCTACAGGCGAATACGATGTCGAAGTCTGGGTACACCAGAACGTCACCAGCACAGTACACGTTTCCGTTATTCCGGAATAATAAAGAGGGGCCTCGCAGGAGGTCCCTCTTTCTCTAGAAAGGAGAACTATTATGGCATTGGAAATTGGAAAGAAAGCGCCGGACTTCACCCTGCCCTCCGACAGCGGCAAAGATGTGTCCCTCTCCGACTACCTCGGAAAGAAAGTCATCCTTTACTTCTACCCGAAGGACAATACCTCCGGCTGCACACTCGAAGCACAGGCCTTCCGGACGCACCTTGCCGACTTCGAAAAACTCGGCTACGTCGTCCTTGGCGTCAGCCGCGACTCCGTCAAGAAGCACTGCAACTTCAGGGACAAGAACGAACTCAACTTCCCGCTTCTCTCGGATGCCGATGAAGTCGTCGTCAACCTTTACGGCGTCCTCAAGGAAAAGAGCATGTACGGCAAGAAATACATGGGCATCGAAAGATCCACCTTCATCATCGATGAAAAAGGAAATCTCGTAAAAGAATACCGTAAAGTCAAAGCAGCCTCCCACGTGGGGGACCTCTTGAAAGACCTCGTCGGGAAATAAGGAAAGCAAAAAAGGAGCTGGGAAACGGATTATCGTTTTCCTGCTCCTTTTATATTCCAAGGAAGGATATAATAAGTATAGAAAATACTTTAAGGGGGTGGCGGAAATTGATGAATGGTGATGTCAGAGATTTTGTAGATAGGATCCATTATGGTGACGAATTGGTTTTCATGTATAGAGGACAGAAATTCTTTTTGGAAGGTCTCTTTCAGGATGACAACAAATTCACGACTTATCTGGACCGCTGGGAACTTCCGGGAACTGATTATATCTGGGTTGGCAAAGGAGATAAAACCTACCCTGTGCAGGAATTTCTGATGGCCAGACTCTGGGATGGAAGAACCTTTTGGGAAGCGGAGTCTGAAAGGGAATGGGTTGATTACTAACAGCAGGGAACCCGGGCAGATATTGATTGCTATGCAAAAAAGAGGCTGGAGCGAAATGATATCACATTCCGCTCCAGCCTTTTTCTATTTCCTTAAATCCTTCTGATTGCCATCAGCGCCAGATTGAGCGCTGCATTTCTTGCTTCCCTGCCCCATGTGCGGACATCGTGGCTGACAGTGGCCAGGGTGTCTGTCGTGAAGAGGATTTCAGCAAATTCCTTATGTCTGAAACGGGCGCAGGCAGCGAGTGCGCTGCAGGCCATGTCGACGACCTGGCAGCCCTGCGCTTTCCTCATTTCCACCTTATTCCTTGTTTCACGGAAGAAGGCATCCGTCGTCCATGTCGTGCATGGCTCGACGGAAATGCCCAGGTCCATGAAAAGAGCTTCGATCTTGGAAAGGGGTTTCGGATCGAGCTCTATGAAATGGGAAGCCGGCATGTAGTGGGCCGACGTGCCCTCATCTCTATACGCCCTTTCGACAGGGAGAAACGTATTCTCCAACATGTCGACAAGCGTCCCGCAGCAGGAAATCATGAGCATTTCCTCGACGCCGTACGCAAAGAGCCTCTCCTGCGTGATGACGGAAGCAGGCGCGCCCAATGGCGCCTCCATGACAGCTACATCCTCGCCGTCATCATTGACGATCCAGATCGGGATATTCTTCATCGTCGTAGGCAGGTGGCCGATCAGTTTTCCTCCGCGGATCTCGATATAGCTTCCAATCCGCGCTTCGGAAAGGAAGGCATAGACAGCCCTTTCGGGCAGCTGCAGATCCAGTTTCTCATAATCCGGCGAAATCAGGCCCTCCGACGGATCAAATTCAGTATCCAGACTCATGATAGTGCCTCCTAAGCAGGCAAGGGGACTTCCCGTCCCTCTTCTTATTAGCATATACTTGTTTTATGTTATTATTATATCATTTTAGATAGAATCTCGTAATAAAATATTTCGAATCATATAAAGACTTCTTTTATTCAATCAATACTGAGGAGGGAGGGAGAGGCGGGGCCGCCACAGCCCCTTTTTTGATGCAGGGAGGATGATCCTGCGAGCGAGGCGAAATACTCGCCTTCCCAGACGGGGAAGTATGCCTTTGACCTTGCCCTGGAAGAGAAGGTCAAAGGCATCCATTTTTACAGTCCCTTTTCCTCTTGACTGAAGTCTGCTTTCACTTTTTATAATAAAGGAAAAGACTACTGAAGGAGGCTCTCATGAACGAATCAAAGGTACCTTACATCACACTTTCAGACGGCGGGATGATCCCGCAGCTTGGTTTTGGCACATGGACACTCAGGGATGATGCTGAAGATACGGTGGATACAGCCATCAAAGCAGGCTACCGTCTCATTGACACCGCATCCATGTATGGCAATGAAGAAGCCGTCGGCCGCGGCATCCGGAAGAGCGGCATCGACAGGGAATCCCTCTTCGTCACAACGAAGATCACGCCAAGTGAAATGAGCCAGCGCCCGCAGAGCCAGTGGATTGAAAAGAGCCTTGAAAGGCTCGACATCGGCTGGATCGACCTCATGCTCCTCCACTGGCCGGCAGCGAACGAAAAGTATCACAGAGAAACATGGGACGTTTTGGAAGAATACGCAGCCAAAGGCCTCATCAAGCACCTCGGCGTATCGAATTTCAACCCGCGCCAGATCGACGACCTCCTCATCCACGGCCATCTTCCGCCCGTCGTCAATCAGATCGAGCTCTATCCCTACCGCCAGCAGATCGGGAACGTCAAAGCAGACGGTGAAAGAAACATCGCCATCGAATGCTATTCCCCTTTGGCCGAAGGAAGAGCCGCCAAAGATCCCGTCCTTGAAGAAATCGCCAAAGCCCACGGAAAAACCGCCGCGCAGGTCACCCTCCGCTGGGAAATCCAGAAAGGTTTCATCACCATCCCCAAAGGCAGGAACCCCGCCCACATCCAGAGCAACATGGACATCTGGGACTTTGCGCTGACAGAAAAGGAAATGGAAACCATCGCCTCCCTCAACGAATACACCAGCACCGACCCCGAAGACTCACCGTGGTGAGACTGCCGAGGAGCATGCATTCTCGAGAGCGCCGCTAACACTTGCCTTCCCAGACGGGGAAAGGGAACCGCGTGCGGTGGATAGGGTTGATTATTGACAGCCGAAGGCTGGTTGTATGGTTTTCTGCTTTCCTATGACTCCGTACACTTGCATTAGATATTCTTTTAATCTTATCCCACCGCAAAAAGAGGCTGCAGAAATGATTGCACATTCCTGCAGCCTCTTTTTAATATTCCCTACACTTCCAAATCTTCAATTCTTTTTATGGTGTCTTCTCGAATTTCTCTGTATCCTGCGTGGCCGTCCTGACGGAAGAGGATGGCGCCCTTTCCTACTCTTTCTTCCGTGCTGACGTAAGCGCCGAAGAAGCCGGCGATGTCTTCGCCTGTCCAGAGGTAGAGGCGTACTTTATGGTTGACGTGGCTTGCCATTTCCTTTTCGGGGATGATTCTCGGCGCCTGGATTTCGCCGAGGCCGTCGTCATCGAGTTTCTTGAGACGGATGAGCCAGCGGCGGACGGAGCCGTTCCGCATGAATTCGGTGAGGCTTCCTCCGTAGGATTTCTCTGCTTCCACGGCCGCGACGAGAAGGGCCATGATGGTACGGGAGTCGAGGTTTCCGACTTCGGCTTCGCTCATGAATTTCGCGCTCCATGTAATGTGGGATTCCCAGAGGATATCGCGGAAGTCATCGAGTTTCAGTTCAGGATGAGCAGCTTTGAAATCTTCAATGGTCCTCATGAAGCTCTGGCCGGCAGCGGAGTAGGATGCTTCGATTTCCGCATCCTCGTCTTTCTTTCTGGCCGTGATAGCCCATGTGCCTACGCCCAGGCGGTCGAGGTCGTCGAGGTATCTTGTAATTTTTTGGAAAGCCCTGCCATGCCCGGCGGATTTCCTTCGTTTCTGTGCCAGCAACGTCTCGAAGCGGTCGACGACTTCGAGCATGTCTTCAGGTAGGCGGTGGCGGCATTCGGCTATGAGGTCGACGGGAATGATGTAGTAGGCCGATGCCATGGCGCCTGTCATCGCTCCGCTGGAGTCGGTATTGCCGCCTAAGAAAATGACGGTGCGGAGGGCGTCTTCAAAATTTTTGGATTCGAGGAAGGCAGTGATGGCTTGAGGAACCGTTTCCTTGCAGGATTCCTGATGTTCGTAGGTCTTGCGGATTTCTGCGCAGCTGCGGCTCAGGTCATAGCCGAAGATCCTCTGGACGTAGTCCTTGATTTCCTCTTTCGTCGAGCCTGTTCTTGCCATGTAGACGACGGAGGCGACGGCGTCGGCGCCTCGGATGCTGTCCGGATTGACGTGCGTCGTCATGGCGGAGAGGCGTGCCATTTTTCTTGTCTCGTCGATCGTGTCGTATAGCCAGCCGATGCAGGAAATGCTCATAGCCGCATCGACAGTATCGACGTCGAGGGGCTTGTGATCCTTGAAGAGCCAGCGGAGGTACTGCGCGCTGTAGCCTGCCTTGGGGTATTTCCTGCCCCAGCGCAGCATCGTCTCGGCGATGCATTTCTGGATCTCCTTGTCGCTTTCTCCTTCTGAATCCATCAGGGCTTCCACCACAGCGACTGTCATGACGGTATCATCGGTGTAGGTCGACTCCGCAGTAAAAAGCGGGAAATCCTTCGTCTTTTCACCCCTGTCGAACTCATAAGGCGCGCCGATCATATCGCCCAAAGCTGCTCCGTACATCGCACTGCCTCCTTCTGAAATGCGCTTGTCGCATCTCGATTGCACTCTATGTCATTTTAATCATAGCACGGAAAAGCGCCGGCTGCTCTTAGTTTATTTCTATATTTTCCCCTTATTTTTTAAGAAATTGATAACCTCCTGTTTGACTCATTCCTGCATAAAAAAAGAGCCCGAAACCAGGAAGATAGTTTCAGAGCTCTACTTGATGCCGGCAACGACGGTCGCGATGATGATGAGTGCCATGCCTGTCAGTTCGTACATGCCAAATGTCATGCTGAAGAGGAGGAAGGAAAAGATGACGGAGGAAACTGGTTCGAGCGCCGAGATGATGCTTCCTCTTGACGGAGAGACGTAGGCAACGCCGCCAAGGTAGAAGACGAAGGATAGGATGGTACCGAAAACGACGACGTAGGCAAATGCCAGAAGCGTGTTCGTATCGACGACGCCGGTGAAGGTGGTCATAAGCGTCACGGGCATGAGGACAAGAGATCCGAGGAACATGCCCCAGCCGACGACGACGGGCGCGCTGTATTTCAGGATGAGGCCGACCGGGGAAATCGTGTAAAGCGCGCAGGCAAAGGCGGAAAGGAGGCCCCAGAAGAGCGCCTCGGGAGGAAGCGCCAGAGACGTCAGGTCGCCGGCTGTCGCGATGAGGACCGTACCGACGATGGCGAAAACGGCACAGAAGACTTCCTTCCCCCGCGGAAGCCGTTTTTCACGCATGCAGTACCACATGATGATGAGGACCGGCATGATGTATTCGAGAACCGTCGCGGCCGCCGCGTTGCTGACCTTGATGCAGGCGAAGTAGCAATACTGCGTCCCCAGCATGCCGAGGCATCCGAAGATGATGAGCCGCAGCCTTTCGGCTGAACTTTTCCAGACGGAAACAATGTCCTTCCCCATCAGATGGGAAATAAGAAGGAGGAGCGATCCGGCAACGAAGAGACGGAAGAATGTCAGCCACTCCGGAGATATGCCCTGCCCCTGCAGAATGTACTGCCCTGCGATGCCGCTGGAACCCCAGAGAATGGAACCTGCAGCGACGAGCAGCACGCCGTGACTGGATAAATTTGCCATGATCTCCCTCCTTTCGTTTTGTCTTATCATTGTAGCACGGAAACAATTTTTGAAAAAACCCGCAAAGGGATGGAAAATTTCCTTTCCAAAAAAGTGTCACGAAATGCGGCCCCCGCGCATTTGCGGAATCGTCAAATTCGATGCCCCTTCCCATTTATTTAGGGACTGCCGCGCTCCTGTGGAGCAGGGTATTTTCGCCGCTTTTCCCTGTTTTCTCTTCCTCAGTCTCTCCTGCACCTATGATTAAATGTTTTCAATATGTAGAACATTATTTCTTTTTTGCATTTGACTCAGTTTTTGATTCTGCCTATACTGTGGATAGAGGCAAAGGCAAAGCCCTCTGTCTCCTGCACTTAGCCGGCGGACCCTTACTAATGTCTGCACATATACCCCAATATTTGCGGTACTTCTAATTGTTTTCACTGCTTTCGTTCTTCTCAAGATTTTTTTCATTTGATCGTAGTATGAAAATATGCCTCTTGAATGAATCGTAGTGACACAGTAAGGAAAAATCCCCTCCATCCGCCGGCAATTCAAAATAGGACTCTTACCCAAGGAGAGTCCGGAAAATCCCCGCCGCCCGCACGACGGGGATTTTTCCTGCCCGTTTATCATACCTCGTAGCAGGGTATTGTATGAGCGTAGTATAATGAGGAGTAATGTCCGAGGGGAATTTCTCCTCCATTTTCCCATAAGAAAGCAAGCCAAATGGCTGCCATAAGGAGTCAAATTATATGCGTATCGCTATTATCGGAGCGGGGCATCTGGGCTATATTATCGCGGAATTTCTTTCCAACGAGCAGTATGACGTCGTCGTCGTCGATTCGGATGAATCGAAGCTGGATGCGATCCGCGACGCGCTGGACGTACTGACGATCCATGCCGACGGCACGAGCCCGTCTTTCATGCGTGACGAAGATATGAAAGGCACGGATATCGTCGTCGCCGTCACCGCCATCGATGAAGTGAACATCATCGCCTGCATCCTCGCCAAGAAGAACGGCATCCCCCATACCATCGCGCGTATCAGGGACCCGAAGTTCCTTGCCGAACCGCCGTCCTACATCAGAGAAAATTTCGACATCGACCTTCTCTTAAGTCCTGAGCTCATCACCGCGCGTGAAATCAACCGCATCCTGATGACGCCTTCGGCACTGAATGTCGAAGACTTCGCAGAAGGCAAGGTACGCCTCATGGAAACGAAACTGGGACCGCGTTCCCCGCTTCTCCATATCCCGCTGAAGGATCTGCGCCTGCCGCAGTCTGTCCTGATCGCTATGATTTTCCGCGATCACAGGATGATCATCCCTCACGGCAATGACGTGCTGCTGCCGCTCGATAACGTCTATTTCCTGGGAAATCCGGAAACTGTCGCCGAGCTTCCGCAGAATGTCGGGGCCGCCAATTACCAGCACCGCATCCGCCGCGCTCTCATCATCGGGGCCGGCCGCACGGGGCAGATTCTCGCCCCCATGCTGGAAGAACAGGGCATTTCCGTCAAAGTCATCGATAACGACAGGGACCACTGCCGCCTCGTCGCTTCCCGCCTGAAGAAGGGCATCGTCCTTTACGGCGACGGGACCGACATCGATCTTCTGAAGCAGGAAGGCGTTGAGGATGCGGATATCGTCATCTGTATCACAAGCGACGAACGCCTGAATATGATGATGGCGCTCCTGGCCAAGCACCTCGGCGCCCGCCAGACCATCGTCCGCGTCGTCCGCACCGAGTACGTCGCCCTCATGCAGCAGGTCGGCGTCGACATCGTCCTTGCGACCAGGCTTCTGGCTGCCGGCGAAGTCCTCTCCTTCGTACGAAGCGGTTCCATCGAACGCGTCAGCCTCCTCGAAGGTGCGTGCGTCCAGGCTGCCGAAGTCATCGTGCAGGAAGGCTCTCCGCTCGACGGACGCCGCCTGATGGACGTCGATCTTCCGAAGGGCTGCCTCATCGGCACGTACGTCCGTGACGGCAAAGCCTTCATCCCTGACGGCCGCTCTGCCCTCCATGCCGGAGACAGGGCCATCGTCATCGTCGAAGCCGACCAGGCCTCCGACGTCCTTTCCTTCTTCAAAGGCGGGGATTAAGCAATGAATCTTAAAGTCATTTACACCATGCTTTCCCGCATCATGCTCGTCAGCGGGGCTATGGTGGCGCTGCCTCTGGCCATTTCCCTCATCATGGGAGGCCCGATCCTCGCCTTCATCTTCTCCATGGCCGTCGCGGGTCTTGCAAGCGTGGTTCTCAAAAAAAGAGGCGTCGCGCAGGAAAACAGCCTGACGCCCAGAGAAGGCACGGCCATCACCGCGCTCTCCTGGCTCTTCGTCTCGCTCCTCTTCGCGCTGCCTTATATATTCAGCGGAACACTGGGGCCCCTGGACAGCCTCGTCGAAAGCATCTCCGGCCTCACCGGCACCGGCGCGACCGTCATCGACGACCTTGGCGCTGTCCCGCAGAGCATCCTCTTCTTCCGCGCCATGACGCACTGGCTGGGAGGCCTCGGCATCATCGTCATCTTCGTCGCCATCTTCCCGCAGATCGGGCGCGGCAGTGCGAAGATGGTCAATGCGGAAAGCACCGGCCCCACCTCCTCGAAAGCCCTTCCAAGGATCAAGGAGACAGCCTCTGCCCTCTTCACCGTCTACCTCATTTTCACGATTGCTGCCGCCGCGGCCTACATGCTCTGCGGCCTCACCTTCCTTGATGCGATAGACACGTCGTTCTCGACGATTGCGACCGGCGGCTTCTCCACGAAGGACGCCAGCATCGCCTACTATAACAACCCCGTCCTTGAGCTCGTCATCGCTTTCTTCATGATCATCTCGAGCGCCAACTTCGGGATTTACGTCGAAGCAAGGAAACGCGGCCTTTCCGCCATTACCGGCGATATGGAATTCCGCACCTACATCGGCATCGTCCTGGCAGCGACGGTCCTTATGACGATTTCCTTAGTCCTTCAGGGAAATTACGGATTCGTGGAAGCACTCCGTGAGACCTTCTTCCAGTCCGCCTCCCTTTCCTCGACGACAGGTTTCGTCTCTGCGGACTTCGACCAGTGGCCGTCCTTTGCGAAATTCATCATCCTGCTCATTATCATCGTGGGCGGTTGCGGAGGTTCTACCGCAGGCGGCCTGAAAGTCATCCGCCTCATCCTCCTCGTGAAGAGCTTCACCTCGATTCTGAAGCTCCACATCCACCCGAGAGCCGTCCTCCACGTCACCGTATCCCACGAAAGATACTCCCAGGACACCATATTCCGCGTCCTCTGCTTCTTCTTCATCTACATGGCCCTCTCCACACTCTGGGCCGCATGCATGATGATGGACGGAGTCGCCTTCATGGACGCCATCGGAGTCTCCTTCTCCACCATGTCCAACGCAGGCCCGGCCTTCGGCCAGTTCGGAGCCACCTGTACCTACTCGGCACTCCCCGATTTCAGCAAATTCGTCGTCTGCCTCTCCATGCTCTTCGGCAGACTCGAATCCGTCACACTCCTTGCCATCTTCATCCCTTCCTTCTGGAAAAAGAGCGGATGGTAAGAAAAATGAAAAGGGCTGTGGTAAATGGATAATCATTTATCACAGTCCTTTTTGATGAAAGAAATTATCAGATTTCTTTACATTTCCTTTTGACAAAGTCTATTATTGTCACACTAAAAGTTATAATTAGGATAAGAAGGAAAAATGCATGACACAGATGAATCCTTCTTAAAGATAATCATACGTTGATGAAGAAGGGATGAAGGAAATGAAGTACGGAGTATCGGGGACAGGCGATGTGGGACATGTCATCGCAAGCAAATTAATCGACCTCGGCCATGAAGTCATGATGGGTGCCAGAAGTGCATCGAGCGAAAAAGCGCAGAAATGGGCTGAAGAACATGGCAGCCATGCCTATTACGGAACATTTGAAGATGCTGCCAAATTCGGGGAACGCGTCTTCAACTGCACGCAGGGAATTCATGCTATCGAAGCACTGGAACTGGCAGGAAAAGATCACCTCAATGGAAAAATTCTGATTGACACTTCGAATCCATTCCACTATGAAGACGGCCATATTTCCCTTGATCCTAAGTACAGCGGAAACACAAGCCTTGGCGAAGAAATCCAGAAATTTCTCCCAGAGACCAGAGTGGTAAAAACCCTGAACTACATCGGCAGCTCCATGATGGATTTCAATTATGATGATAATGACTCTGACTATGCTCCCTTTACTGCTTTCTACTGCGGCAACGACTCTGATGCCAAGAGGGAGACAGCCATACTCCTCTATGACTTCGGCTGGCGAGACCTCCTGGATATCGGAGACATTTCCATGTCCCGCTATACGGAGATGCTGGGCGCTTTTTGGGTACCGCTCTATAAGAAATTTAATTCCATGAAATGGGGCTTCGCATTATCCAGAAACTTTGAGAAAACGCCGGAAAAAATTGCCTTATCAAGAGGATACCTGGGAGCAAAGCCTACGGGGAAAAAATGGCATGGTCACGAGATCTATATACCGATTCCCAATCCCGCACATAAACAGCCGGAAGGCATCAATATGAAACAATATATCCTTGATGGTGATGGCACAAATAATATTTGTACAGATCTGCAAGGTGATATGACTAAAGCTCTTAATGATGAAAATTAAGTGAACGAAACAAAATAGAGTAAAAGAACACCGCTGCATGACTTGGAATGAGCCATACAGCGGTGCTTTTTTAGTATCCTTCGCCTTACCGGATATTCAATTCTTTAATCAGTGCCTGCTGGAGGACATTTGAGAAATTGACGCTTTTTTCCTGCGCCATCGTATCAAGCCACTGCGGGATGCTCAGCGTCTTCTTGATGGCTTTTGTATCGTACTTTCTCCGATACGCCAGTGTATCCGCTTTGACCAAAGTGACGATATCATCTTTGTTTTCTTTATGCACCTTATTGATTGGCGTCGGAGACGGTGCTGAAATGTGATTTTCTTCCATATCCCAGAGCATCAATGTCAGTGCATCTTCTGCCATCTCGCAGCATTCCTGAATCGTTTCTCCCTGAGAAAGACAGCCCTCTATATCCGGAAAGAAAATCGTATACCCGCCCTCCGGTTCAGCATGAAAAACAGCTGGATAAACATATTTCATGAGAATCCCTCCATCGCACCATTTTCTTTATTATATACGTAATCATACGTATCGAAAACAGGATGAATCCTCTCAGGATATCATCATCCGCCCCGCTTAAACATTTCTTTGCCTGAATTAAAGAAAATTTTAGGAATTGTTTGCATTGAGTCAATCACCTCATGGTATCTTTATTTCATCGAGGTGATTACCATATTTGCACTGAACAATTTTGATATAGGAGTCCTGTACCTGATCCAGGACTCCCTCCGCTCGCCGATTCTGACGAGCTTTCTGGAATTCATGACTGACCTGGGGAATAACGGCTATGTCTGGATCGCCCTTGCCGTCCTTCTGATGACCATCAGGAAATGCAGAAAAGCAGGACTTACGACGATGCTCGCGCTTGTCATCAATGTCATTCTTGCCAACGGCATCCTGAAGCACCTGGTCCAGCGTCCCCGCCCCTTTGACACCTACGGCGGCCTTCAGGTCCTGATCCACCGCCCGGCCGACTGGTCCTTCCCGTCCGGCCATGCATCAGCGTCCTTCGCTGCTGCTTTCGTCCTCTACCATTACCTGCCGAAGAAATTCAGCATTGTTATGTTCGTTCTCGCCGCGCTCATCTCCTTCTCGAGACTTTACCTCGGCGTCCACTATCCCACCGACGTCTTCGCCGGCGTATTCGTCGGATACTTCTCCGCATGGCTCTCTGAAAAGATCACCGGCTTCTTCGGCAAAGACACAGGAACCAAAGTCACCGCCATCATGGCCAAACGCCCCGGCAGGAAATCTGCCGAGAATGCGTGACCATTTTATCGCATAGATGATTAATTCCAACCCCTCCGAAAAAAGGAACCGTGAAAGAAAGCGATACCTTCACAGCTCCTTTTTTCAATGCAGGAAACCCCTCCCATATTTAAACAAAATTTTATCGTTTATTAGATTTTCAGAAAGCACCTCATGATATACTTAAAATGACGAAACGAGGTGATGGCAGATGTTCGCTTTTGATAACTTTGAAATAGGCGCGCTTTACCTGATTCAGGACTTCATGCGCACTCCGAAGCTGACGGATTTCCTGGAATCCATGACGGATCTGGGAAATGCGGGCTTCATCTGGCTGGCTCTCGCCATCGTCCTCATCTGCACGAAGAAATACAGGAAGGTCGGGTATGCCACTTTTCTATCCCTGGCAATGAACCTCATCCTGACGAACGGCATCCTGAAGCATATTTTCAAAAGGGCCCGCCCCTTTGACACGTATCCGGATCTGCAGCCGCTCATCCATGAGCCGACGGACTGGTCGTTCCCATCCGGCCATTCCTCTGCTTCCTTTGCCGCTGCTTTCGTCCTCTACCATTACATGCCGAAGAAATTCAGCATTCCTGCGCTCATCCTCGCCACGCTCATCGCCTTCTCGAGGCTTTACCTTGGCGTCCACTACCCCAGCGACGTCATCGGAGGCGCCGCAATCGGCTACCTCACCGCCTGGGCGTCTGAAAAATTCATGACCTACACGGAGAAAAAAACGGGCGCGAAATCGCAGAATCTGGCTCATAAGAAAAAGGCAGAAAGCGCATGAATTTCCACTACCATCCAATTCATGAAAAGAAGCCGTAAAGAGACAAAAAATCCCGTCCTTTACGGCTTTTTTCATGTCTATTCTTCCTGCGTCTGACACCCATTTCAAACTTCATAAAAACTTTAAAATCTATTATATTTCATGAAAAGAATTCCATGTATATTATAGCCAGGCGAAAGCAAAGGAGCCTAAAAGGAAATAAGGCATCATCCGGAATACCCCGGAGCACCTCCCTGGAACCTGCCTGCGGCGCCATATCGCAGGTCGCTTCTCTTTCGCTGATACATTCCACAGCCAAATGTTTTGAAGGCCGTTAACTTCTGCCAGCACCACCTTCCGCAGGCAGGAGCCTTCCCAATTGTCCGGCGCGCCCACGCCCAGGACACGGCCGAAAGAATCAACTGGCTGGATCCATCCTATGGTCCGGACTCCCGAACGCCGGACCTGGAGAGACAGGTGCTCCCACATTTCCTGTCTCTCCGTATCACTCTTTTTCCAAACTACCTTTCAAAAACGAAAACGGACCCTGTTTCTGGAGTTTCCACCAGAGCAGGGTCCGTTTTCAATTGTTTATTCTTCAATATAAGCACCGAGAAGGTTGTCTATATCCGTCTTCGCATAGACATCGGCATCAGCCACGATGTCCCATTCGCCATTCATCATGCACCAGATCGTGAGGACGCCGAAGAAATGGCTCATCAGCAGTTTGGAGAGCATATCGAGCGGGGCATCTGCACGGAGCTCGCCTTTTCCCTTGCCAAGGCCGGTCACGAAGATATCCATGACCGTATTGCGGATGCCGTCGAGGCATTCCCTCGTCCGGGAATCCGGCGTTTCCGCCTCCATCGTTTCCTTCATCCACTGGCGCACCAGGCGCACGCCCGACCAGGAAGCATCCTTGTAAAGCTCGATGAAGTAGTAAAGGCAGCGTTCCCTGACGTCTCCGTCATAATCGATCGCCTTCTTGATGATGGTCTGGATTGACTGGAAGGAAAGCTCCGCCACGACCTCTTCCTTGCATTCGAAATAGTGGTAGAATGTACCCTTCGCCACGCCGCTGTCTTTTGTGATATCCTCTACAGACACGTGGTCAAATCCTCTCTCACTAATCAGCCGTCTTGCGGATTCCAAGAGCCTTGAACGCGTCTTTTCCGCCTTCTTCGTTAAAGCCATGATGCCTCCTCACTGTCACTAAGCATACTATTTCTTACAGTATACTGAAAAAGCATTTGTCTTGCAATAACTTATGGTCAATTTCTATATCCGGTCACTTCCCTGTCAGGAAAACGCATCGTTTCTATTTCGATAAAAATCATAATAGATTGCGAAAATGCCAACCTTGAATACTCCCTATTTCCTTGAGAGCCATCCTCATTCAATGCTATACTTGAATTACCCGGCAGCGGGAAATCCCGCGATCTGCCGTTTTTCGAATCAATAGATTCCGAGTACTGAGAGGATGTGTCCATATGGGAACAAGAAACGTACCGCCGTTCCGCAATGACGTCGTAGGAAGCTTCCTGCGTCCACAAGTCATTCATGAAGCGCGCCGCAATCTGGAAGCAGGCAAAATCACAGCTTCCGAACTTCGCCAAATCGAAGACGAAGAAATCAAGAAACTTGTCGCCAAGGAAATCGAAAATGGTCTCCATGCCGTGACCGACGGAGAATTCCGCCGCACTTACTGGCATCTGGACTTCCTTGAAAACCTTGAAGGAGTAGAAAAGGTCAAGGCCGAAGAATGGTCCGTCCATTTCAAAGGCCACCAACCCAAAGCCGCTACCGTGAAAATCACCGGCAAAATCGGCTTCGGCGATCACCCCTTCGTCAAAGACTTCGAATATCTG
>NZ_FR896466.1:20208-24001 GCF_000435155.1 Dialister sp. CAG:357
CGCAGGAGACACCATGGCCAAGATGACCATCCCGTCCCCGAGCATGCTCCACCTCATCTGCTGCGTCCGTGAAGAAAACTACCAGCCGATCGACCTTTACAAGAACGAAGACGACCTCTACAGAGACATCGCCCTCGCTTACCAGGAAACCATCCGCACCTTCTACAAAACAGGCTGCCGCTACCTCCAGTTCGACGACACCTCCTGGGGCGAATTCTGCGATCCTGACAAGAGAAAAGCCTACGAAGCAAGAGGGCTCGACCTCGACAAGATCGAAAAGAACTACGTGAAAATGATCAACCTCGCCCTCGAAGCCAAACCAGCTGACATGAAAATCACCATGCACATCTGCCGCGGCAACTTCAGATCCACCTGGTTCTCCTCCGGCGGATACGATCCGGTCGCTGAAATCCTCTTCGGCCACTGCAACATCGACGGATTCTTCCTTGAATACGACTCCGACCGCGCAGGCGGCTTCGAACCGCTGAAGCACATCCAGAAACAGCAGGTCGTCCTCGGCCTCATCACCTCCAAATTCCCGCAGCTCGAGAAATTTGAAGACGTCAAGGCACGCGTAGAAGAAGCCTCCCAGTACGTCCCCAAAGACCAGCTCTGCCTGAGCCCCCAGTGCGGCTTCGCCTCCACCGAAGAAGGCAACGCCCTCACTGAAGAAGGACAATGGGCCAAAGTCAGACTCATCCGCGACTACGCAGATAAAATCTGGGGAGAATAAAAGATAAATTGAAATAGAAAAGGGACTCGCAAGAGTCCTTTTTTGATGCGGGAAATCAAGAAAAGCGGTGAACGCCAAAACTACAAAACTTCCTCTCAAAGAAAATTTTCCCCTCTCCCTCCTCTCGACAGTTTCTGTCATCCTTTACCTTATAATGAAGATAGCAAACCAGACCGATGAACCACTGTCAAACGAAAGGAGAGCCCATCATGAAAACCGCACAAAAAGAACTTATCGCCAAACGCCAGGAAATTGAAGAAAAATTACAAACCATCCTATACGAAGACGAAAAACTCGAACTCCTCTATTGCGGCCGCCAATACGCCTCCGCCTACGCCCTCATCCGAAGAAAAGACGGCATGTACTACAGCTTCCGCTTCAGCGACCACAAAACCACGCCCTATTACTCAAGCAAGACCTTCGACATATACGCGCCGATCACGAGCGAAGTCCTAAGAAATATACGAGAAACTCTAGACAAAGTCTCATGGTGTCCCTTCACCCTATACGACTACCTCACCCTGCGCACCATCTACTATTTCAATAACCTGAGACAGCCATTCTGTATCGACAACACCATGAACATCTTCGTAGGCAACAAAATGGGCCTCCTCTTCTACCGCAGAAAACGCATCGGCAAAGACAACTGGGAATTCGAAACCGTCTCCGAATCCTTCCAAAAAGAACTAAGAAAACTCTTCGCCACAGGACTATTGCACGCCTATACCTGCAAGAAAACCAGAAGCATCCAGGTCTACATCACCGAAGCCGGCCTCTCCATAATCAAAGACACCGACCTCGAAAACAACAACTTCGTTAAACACTACCTCCAGTTCAAAACCGACCCCACATTCTCCAGCTGCCTCCAGCTCCCGACACAAAACAAAAAATACAAACCCTTCCGCTCCCCCATGGACAATCCGCCAGAACAAATGGTGGAATGAAAGGAAGCGTAAGGATCCAACCACAGAAAAAGACCCGCGAGGGTCTTTTTTCTTGGAAGATATGAGAAGATAGCGAAGCGAGGTTTGCTTGTTTTCCATCAGCC
This sequence comes from Dialister sp. CAG:357, assembly GCF_000435155.1. Lineage (NCBI taxonomy): Bacteria > Bacillati > Bacillota > Negativicutes > Veillonellales > Veillonellaceae > Dialister > Dialister sp. CAG:357. Next base: position 21,990 of record NZ_FR896466.1, read on the forward strand.
AGAGGCTGGTTTAAGGGTGTTAACCTTGCTCCGAAGGAGAAGGTCCTGGCGGAGCCAGGGAATGAGATGCAGTTCCCGCGATTCCATCGCGGTTGTAAGGTGTTTTCGAGCGTAGCGAGGTTGTACTGTTTTAAACCCGCCTTCCCAGACGGGGAAGGCGCCCGAAGGGCGGATAGGGTTGATTTTCCTGGACAAAGTTCGATCCCATGGTTTTCTCTTTTCTCCCCTCAAAAATTTTTCGCCTTTCCCCCAATCTTCCCGAACACTATAGTCATTTATATTAGATACATATATAAATTATTTATATATTCTGGTAATTAGTCTTGGCGCTAGAATAAGTTTAGATAATTACTAAAAGGAGATGCTCTCGATGAAAAAGATTCTACTGCTCTTACTTGGACTTATCCTGATTCCTTTCTCTGCCTTTGCCATTTCACTTTCCGAAATCCAAAGTGATCCCGGACGCTATGTAAAAGTAGTTGAAGGGCAAACTACCACTATGTATGTAGATTCTTACTCCATTCAATCACTCCGCTATGCTCCTCCCTACTATACAATTCAAGGAAAGATATACTATGTCTCATATACAGGTAATTGTATTGAGAAATCTACAGTTATATTTAATTATGACTATGATAGAAGCTCAGTAAATTTAAGAAAAGATCTTATGCCCAATAATCCATATATCACAGATGCTGATCGTGGGAATGCCTTATGGAATGAAATCAAAGCTAATACTGGAATAAAATTTACCGAAACGGATGTATATACCTATTCTCTTTCCGGTGACTACATAGAAACTGAAAAGAATTTTTTTGATCAATCTGTTGGTGGTAATTCTCCGGCTTATCACGCTGCTAACTATATGTTCTACAAATGCTATAATATTTACTTCGATCCTAAATATGACTCAAAAAACCTGTATTAAGACATATTTTCAATTTTTTGATAAGGATGGTATTTATGAAAAAGATCTTTTTACTCTTACTCACTTTTTTCTTTATTCCATTCTCTGCCTTTGCGATTTCTCTATCTGAGTTGCAAAGCAATCCGGATAAATATTTCCTGATTGATAAAGACCTACATACAACAAGCTATATTGAGCCCAAAACAATTTATATTAAAAACTTCCATAATCTCACTATTGATGATCAACCTATTTTCTTTATGATTCGAATCCAAGGTACTGCTTATCTAGTAAACCATGAAACTAATATGATAGTCCAATATAATCAAATATTCACCTATAACTGCGATAAAAATGTGATTCCTATTATTGAAAAATTACATCGACACCATAGCCAACAGTCTGACTCTGATTCAAGAAACTTAGCCTACTATGACTTAGAAAAAAGCGGCGGTATAAAGGTAAATAACTCCGCGGGATGTTATTATCACTATGATGGATCCCTTATTCCTTCAAGTTCCATACATTATCCATTCCCGCTGCCAAGCTCGCCAAATTATAAAATGGCTGATTACTACTTTTACCATGCTTTTATTCCCCTTTTTCAATTAACTCTTCCTGGGGAACCTTAACATATTGAATAATTTTTCAAAGAATCCCCCCAAAAATAATCAAATAAATCATTTACCCTGCATAATTTACAAATCAAATACATTTATATCCTATTTATCAATCTCCCAGTAAGAAACTGATTGTTCTAATTCCGTGCAAAGTCGATTTTCAATTGCCTATTGTACTCTAATGGGGTGTTTTTATGCGAAAGAGCTTCTTTTCAATCTTACTTTGTTTTATATTGATTCCTTTTACTATATCTGCCATTTCCTTATCAGAGATAGAGAATGATCCAATTCGTTATGTAAAAGTTTATGAAGTAATGGATGAAACTGGATGTTATTATACGGGAAGTATGTATGTAGATAAAGATTCTGTAGAAGTCTTACTTTGCGCTCCACCTCTTTACACAATCCGCGGGAAAACATATTTTATTGACCACGGCGCAATTATTCAAGATACCCGAATTGCAATAATAAGTTGAACACCCGGC
>NZ_FR896467.1:0-4299 GCF_000435155.1 Dialister sp. CAG:357
CTTTGTGCTCCGGCCCTTTTAATTTATAAAAACATTTATCAGAGGTAATTATCATGGCAAAAAAAGGAAAAAAGACCAATGTGATGAGAATTCTGGATAAAGAAAAAATTGATTATGACACAAAGTCCTACGACTACACAGAAGAGGATCTTTCCGGCGTTCATGCAGCTGCTGCATTAGGCTATGATGCAGATATGGTATTCAAGACGATCATTACCAAGGGAGACAAGACAGGTCCGGTTGTTTTCTGCCTTCCTTCTGAAAAGGAAATCGATTTGAAAGCAGCGGCCCGTGTAAGTGGAAACAAGAGTGTCGAAATGATTCATGTCAAGGAACTTCCGGGTCTGACGGGGTATATCCGGGGCGGATGCTCACCGATTGGAATGAAGAAAGAATTTCCTACATATATTGATGAAAGCTGCTATAACCATGAAAGGATCAGCATCAGCGCAGGCCAGAGAGGCCGCCAGGTACTGATTGCACCAAAAGATCTCGTAGAATTGATTCATGCGGAGGCAGCCGATCTGACACAGAAATAAAATACGGAAGCTTTATGAAAATCTGTTTTGGCGGTAAAAAAGCTGTGATGAAATGATCGTACATTTTGTCACAGCTTTTTATTGCCGTAAAATCGATGGTATTTTGTATACGAACTCCAGGGACGTAAAGGGGACAGACGGGGCCGCAGGGTCTTTAGGCCATACAAGAGGAAGAATTTGTCCGGAATAGTACTCAGTATAAAAATAAGTAAACTAAATCAAAATGAAAGAAATTTATTATATACATGTTATAAATGATAAAATTTCTATAAAGTTATATAATAAAGACGTAAGAAAAAGGATGCTGTGAACAGCTATTCCTGGAAACACGATATCCAGGAAACGGCTGCTGCACAGACAGAACGGAAGCGGAATCCGATTGATTTAACACTTTCTTTCTCTTCCCTCGCGGCCGTAATTGTTTTTATCCCATCCTTTTCTTGTTACGGGCGCGGGATGTATCCGGATTCCGATTCTTGAAAAAAAGACCTCTTTTGAGGTCTTTTTTCGTAAGTGAATAAAACTGCAGGCATAAAAGGTTTCTTCCTTTCTGGAATGATATAATAAAGGAAAAAGCAGTGCCGGCAAGGAGGAAAATTATGTTTATTTCAGGAATGACTGTGGAAAATTACAGAACGTTTCAAAATGTAAGTTTTCATTTCGACAGCCAGGTCAATTATATTGTAGGGGACAATAATATAGGGAAGAGTAATTTCCTGAGCCTTCTGAAATCAGCTACGCACGGATATGGATTCAAGGAGGCAGATTTCCTGGATCCAGACCTTCCGATACGGGTTACCTTCGATTTGACGACAAAAGATGAAGGCGGCAATGATTCCATCCGAATTGAGCTTAAACAGTCTGTCAGGGAGATCGTGCCGCGCCTCTACAATATGGATACAGGGGAAACACTTCCTCTTGAATACATGCGCTGCCTTTTCTGCCTGGATTTTGCTCTCTCTGAAATCCCTAAAAATATGCTGGATGACAATCTGGCCGGCAGGACGATCAGTATCTTCGATGAATATCTTTCCTATGGTCCTGAGGCCGTGGAAGAAGTGGAACGCATGATGAATGAAAGAGGCTTTTCCATTTCCCTTCCTAAGGATGATCCTCATAAGGCCGCACTGGTCCTTTTCGGTGAAATTTTCGGCGCACAGATTTCCGGGACTTCTTATGATTCCACGATGAAGCTGATGATTGCCGTAGGGGTTTCGCTTCTTGTCCTGATGCGGGAGAAGCGGGAAAGCCGTGCGATTTCCTTCGAGAATATCATCATGACGAAGAATGACGGAACGCGCCTTCTTCCTGTCATTGTGAATATTGATGAGCCGGAGCTCCATCTGCATCCATACCTCCAGCGTGCTCTTCTGGCATTCTGCCGTTCGATCCTGAATAACAAGGAAAGTTTCTTCTTGAAGCTTGTGCAGAATCTTCTTGGCGTGGACGGACTGGACGGGCAGCTCTTTGTCGTCACTCATTCTACGGATGCTCTTGTCAACGACTACCGGAAAATCATCCGCATGTACAGGGATGAGAAGGAAATGGTACGTGCTGCCTGCGGTTCTTCCTTCCATTTTGACAGTGAAATAGAAAAGCATCTGATTATGCATTTCCCGGAAGTCAAGGAAGCCCTTTACTCCCGCTGCACGATCCTTGTCGAAGGAGAGACGGAGTATGGTTCCTTCGGCTATTTTGCAAAGACACTCGGCGTTCAGTTTGATTATCATGGAATCTGCCTCATCAATGCACGGGGAGAAAGTTCCATTTCAAAGATTGCTGAATTGATCCGACGTTTCCATATACCGGCCGTATGTCTCTATGACAGGGACGTCATGGGGTCAAGGCACCATTCTTCCTATGTCTTCTATACGGACTACATCTGTTTTGAAATGGATGTCGTAAAATCCTGCCTGTCACATGGGAAACGAAAGCTTCTCGATGACGTCATCGGGGATATTGAAGAAGCGGGGGATGTCGTAAGCTCTGCGCTGATCAAAAAAGCAGGAGCAAAGCTGGGCGTTCCGAAGGGCTTTTATCCGCCAAAGAAGCTGAAGAATATTAATCCAAGAGATGAGAAAGCGCAGGAGTTCTATTACTTTGCCTGGCTCTATGGGAACAAAGGCGTTATCATAGGGCGCGCTCTGGGAAAGAGGCTGACGGAAAATGAAATTCCGCCTGCTTTTGCCAGAACCATTCATGCGGCTGTCCGCTTTTCCGCCGGGAATAAGGGACAATCCGGTGAGAAGTAGTATGTCTTCAGGTACCTGGGTTTTTCTATAATGAAAATTTAACAATTTTGCTATTGAAAAACCCGAGTATACCTTTTAAGATTATAAAGATATCATATTTTGTTGTTTTTAAGGAGGCCGGCATGAACGCGATTTCGCTCAAAGGCCGTTCTGTCCTCGGACTGCAGGATTTTACAGCCGGGGAAATTGAACGGATTCTGGAAGTGGCAGCACAGATGAAAAAAATTGTACTGTCTGATAACAAAAAGCGGGATTTCCTGAAAGGTAAATCCATTGTGACAGTGTTTTCTGAGGCATCAACGAGAACACGCAGTTCTTTCGAGCTTGCCGGTAAATACTTGGGAGCCGATGTTATCAATATTACAAAGAGCGGCAGCTCGATGACGAAAGGTGAAAGCATGCGAGATACATTGCTTACTGTTTCCGCTATGGGAGTAGATGCAGTGATTATTCGTGATTCGTCAGAGGGGGCCGCTCTTTTTGCATCCAAAGTAATGAGCCCCAAGGTCAAGGTGCCTGTTGTCATCAATGCAGGCGACGGCGCGCATGCTCATCCGACGCAGGCGCTGCTCGAACTTTTCACATTAAAGGAAGCAGGCAAGAATATCAAAGGAATGAAGTATGTCATCATTGGCGACATTCTCCACTCCCGCGTTGCGCGAAGTGATATTTACGGGTTTACGAAGCTGGGCGCTGAAGTACATCTTGTGGGACCGCGCACTTTGGTTCCCAAGGAACTCGAGTCAATGGGAGTCATCGTTGATGACAACCTTGAAGATGCATTAAGGGATGCTGATGCGATCAATATTCTTCGTATCCAGCTTGAAAGAGCTGCAGGCGGATTCATTCCGACAACAAGAGAATATGCACGTCTCTTCGGCATCAACAAGAAGAGACTGGAGCTTTGCAAGAAGGATGCGGCCATCATCCATCCGGGCCCGATGAACCGTGGCATAGAAATCGGATATGATGTGGCTTACGATGAATCATCCTGGATTCAGGAAGAAGTAAGAAACGGCGTAGCAGTGCGTATGGCATTGGAGTATTTGACACTGACGGAGGGCAAAGACATTGAAGCTGGTCATTAAAAACGGAATCATTGTAAATCCTGCCAGAAAGCAGCATGAAAAAGGCGACATTGTCATAGAAAATGGGAAAATTCTCTCCATTGGCGGGACTGCAGATACAGAAGGCGCAGAAGTTTATGATGCAAATGGCTTGTTTGTCGCACCAGGACTCATTGATATGCATGTCCATCTCCGTGAACCCGGACAGGAAGCCAAGGAAGATATTCACACAGGCACGCAGGCAGCAGCCGCAGGCGGCATCACGCGCGTGGCAACAATGGCCAACACAAAGCCTGTCATCGATAATGCAGCAGTCTTCAGGGATGTGCTGAGACGCGTCGATGAATGCGGTGTCGTCAAGGTCAGCGTCATCGGTGCTCTTTCCAAAAATCTGGAAGGAAAGCAGCTCTCTGAGATGGGAGACATGGCAGCCGAAGGCGC
>NZ_FR896467.1:4323-16986 GCF_000435155.1 Dialister sp. CAG:357
AGAAGGCGCAGCCGCTTTCTCTGATGATGGCCATTATGTAGAAAGCGCAAACTTCATGCGCAGGGCTATGGAATATGCAGACATGCTGCACAAGATGGTCATCGACCACGCAGAAGATGCAACCATGTGCTCCGGCGGTTTCATGAATGAAGGAAAGGTATCTTATGCAATGGGCGTGACCGGAAGACCGGCAGCCGGGGAAGATATTGCAGTAGCAAGAGATCTTCTTCTGTCAGAAATGACGGGATGCCATATCCATATCGCCCACGTCAGCAGTGCAAAGGCTGTGGAACTGATCCGCGAGGCTAAGGCGAAGCATGTGAACTGCACAACAGAAGTCACATCACAGCATCTTTACTTTACAGATGAATGGCTGAAGAATTATGAGTCTTCCTTCAAGATGGCACCGCCAATCCGCACCGAAGATGACAGGAAAGCTCTGATTGAAGGATTGAAGGACGGCACGATCGACGCCATCATTACCGATCATGCGCCGCACTGCAACGAAGAAAAGGATGTTCCTTTCAACTGTGCGCCTAACGGTATTGCAGGACTGGAAACGTCTCTTGCTTCTGCGCTGACGGTTTTTTGCCACAACAACGGATTTACGATTGACAGGCTTATTGAACTCATGAGCGTCAATCCGGCCCGTCTCCTTGGCGTAGAAGGCGGAGTTCTTGAAGAAGGAGCTGCTGCTGATATTGTCGTCATCGATCCGGACAAGGAATGGACGGTTCATGGAAATGAACTTTATACGAAATCACTTTTCACGCCTTATGAAGGACTGACTTTGAAGGGCAGGGCTGTGCTTACAGTCGTAGATGGAGAGATTGTCATGAAGGAAGGGAAGGTGCTGAAATGAAAGGCCTCTTGGTTTTAGAAAACGGCGCCCGCTTCGAGGGTGATCTCCTGGGAACAGTAGAAGGAATGGGAGAGCTCGTATTCAATACGGGCATGACAGGATACCAGGAATGCTTTACGGATCCGTCTTATGAAGGACAGATCCTGACACTGACATATCCGCTGATCGGCAACTACGGTGCGAATGATCTTTTCATGCAGAACAGGAAACCGGCTGCTGCAGGATATGTCCTGGATCAGATCACAGAGCATCCGAGCAACTGGGAATGCAAGGAAAAGATTACGGATTTCATTGAAAGATACCATGTGCCATGCCTCTACAATGTAGATACAAGAGCGGTCACAAGAATGGTCCGCATGCAGGGCGTCATGAAAGCTGTCATCGTTTCTGCTGACAGAGGCGAAGATTTCATTCAGGAAGCTCTGGCAAAACCGATGCACAAGAATCAGGTCGAAAGAGTAACGACCGCTTATCCATATACATACGGGGACGGTAAGTACCAGGTATCCCTTCTTGACTGCGGACTGAAGAAGAATATTCTCGTCAGTCTGGCGGCCAATGACTGCACGGTGCATGTATTCCCGGCCCATACAACGGCTGAGGAACTCCTTGCGTTCGATCCGGACGGAATTTTCCTTTCGCCCGGACCGGGAGACCCGCAGGATGTGCCCTATGTCGTTGAAACGGTCAAGAAACTGATCGGAAAGAAGCCGATTTTCGGTATCTGCCTGGGAATCCAGATGCTCTCCACCGCCTTAGGCGCGCATACCTTTAAGCTGCCTTTCGGACACAGAGGATCCAACCACCCGGTCAAGGACCTCAGAACCGGCCGCGTATACATCACGAGCCAGAACCATGGTTATGCAGTTTCCGATGAAGGACTGCCGGATTGCATTGAAGTCACGCACAGAAGCGTCAACGACGGAACCATTGAAGGCATCCGCCATAAGACACTTCCGATTCAGGCAGTGCAGTATCATCCGGAAGCTTCACCCGGACCGAAGGATAACTTCTATCTCTTTGCTGAATTTACGAAGGCCATGGAGGAGTTCAAAAATGATAAATAAAGATGTGAAAAAAGTTCTCGTCATTGGCTCTGGTCCTATTGTCATCGGACAGGCTGCAGAGTTTGACTACGCTGGTACACAGGCCTGCCGCTCTCTTAGAGAAGAAGGCGTGGAAGTTGTTCTTGTCAACAGCAATCCATCCACAATCATGACCGACGTAGATATTGCTGACCGTGTATATATCGAACCGATTACGCTCCCATTCGTAACGGAAGTCATCAAGAGAGAACGTCCGGATGCCCTTCTTGCCACGCTTGGCGGACAGGTCGGCCTTAACATGGCAGTACAGCTTGCTGATGCAGGTGTGCTGGACAAGTATAATGTAAAACTCCTCGGCTCTTCTCTCCATGCAATCAAGCATGCAGAAGACAGAGAACTCTTTAAGGAAGCTATGGAAGAAATCCATCAGCCGGTTCCTGAATCTGAAATTTTCGAAGACCTGGAACCTGCTGTTGCTTTCGCAGATAAGATCGGATACCCGGTCATCATCCGCCCTGCTTATACACTGGGCGGTACAGGCGGCGGCATTGCGCATGACCGCTATGAAATGGAAGAAATCGCCAACCGCGGCATCAAGCTTTCTCCGATCAATCAGATTCTGGTTGAACGCAGCATCGCCGGCTGGAAAGAAGTAGAATTCGAAGTCATGAGAGACGGTGCTGATAACTGCATTATCGTCTGCGCTATGGAAAATATCGATCCTGTCGGTGTTCATACAGGCGATTCCATTGTTGTCGCTCCGACGCAGACTCTGACAGACCAGCAGTACCAGATGCTCCGTACAGCTTCCCTTGATATCATCCGCTATCTCCGCATCGAAGGCGGCTGCAACGTACAGTACGGCCTTGATACCAAGACGAACCAGTACTACGTCATCGAAGTCAATCCGCGTGTCAGCCGTTCATCGGCTCTGGCATCGAAAGCAACCGGCTATCCGATTGCCAAAGTAGCAGCAAAGATTGCCCTTGGAATGCATCTTGATGAAATCACCAATGCCATTACAGGAAATACAAAAGCATGCTTTGAACCGTCGATCGACTATGTCGTATGCAAATTCCCGAGATGGCCGTTTGAAAAGTTCACGCTTGCCGACCGCGAAATCGGAACGCAGATGAAGGCAACCGGCGAAGTCATGGCGCTCGACCGTACACTGGAAGGTGCTCTTCTTAAAGCACTCCGTTCCCTCGAAGTCGGAGGCGGCTACCTGCACCTCGACAAGCTTGACGGACAGTCCCTCTATGATATCCGCTGCCTCTTGAGACGCATTGACAATGAAAGAATCTTTGTTGTCGCTGAAGCACTCAGAAGAGGCATCGAACCTGAAGAAATCAACCGCATTACAAGAATCGACCTCTTCTTCATCTACAAGATCCAGAACATCATTATGATGGAACGCCGTCTCATGAAGGAAGGACTGACGGTAGAATCCCTGAAGGCTGCCAAGAGAATCCAGATGCCTGATGAAGCGATTGCGCATTTCTGCGAAGTTACTCCCAAAGAAGTGGAAAACTTCAAGAGAAAAGCCAACGTGCATCCGGACTTCAAGATGGTAGATACCTGCGCTGCTGAATTTGAAGCGCATACGCCATATTACTACTCCACCTACGGCGCAGAAGACGAAGTAAAGCCGCAGGGGAAGGGTTCCGTCGTCGTATTCGGCTCCGGTCCGATCCGCATCGGGCAGGGCATCGAATTTGACTACTGCTCCGTTCATGCTTCCTGGGCTCTCAGGAAGGCAGGAAAGAAATCCATCGTCATCAACAACAACCCGGAAACCGTTTCGACCGACTTTGATACATCCGATTCCCTGTACTTTGAACCACTGACAGAACAGGATGTCATGGAAATCATCGATAAGGAAAAACCGGAAGGCGTCATCTGCCAGTTCGGCGGCCAGACTGCCATCAACCTGGCAACACCGATGGCAAAACGCGGCATCCGCATTATCGGTTCCTCCAATGAATCCATCGATATGGCAGAAGACCGTGAACGTTTTGATACATTGATGGGCCAGCTTGGCATTGCACGCCCGAAGGGCTGCCTTGTCGAAAGTGTTGAAGAAGCTATGGCAAAGACGGAGGAACTTGATTATCCGCTGATTGTCCGCCCAAGCTACGTCCTTGGGGGAAGAGCCATGCAGATCGTTTATGATCAGGCTGAACTGAAACAGTACCTGAAGGAAGCCGTTGTCGCATCCCATGAGCATCCGGTCCTGATCGACCAGTACATGGTCGGCCGTGAAGTGGAAGTCGATGCCATTTCCGATGGCGTCGATGTCTGCATCCCGGGCATCATGGAACAGATTGAACGTTCCGGCGTTCATTCCGGCGACTCCATTGCCGTTTATCCTCCGCAGCATCTCTCGCAGGAAATCATTGAAACACTGACCGATTACACAGGAAGAATTGCAAGAGCCATGAACGTCAAGGGCCTCGTCAATATCCAGTTCATCGTAGTCAATGGCAAGGTCTATGTCATTGAAGTCAATCCGAGAGCCAGCCGTACGGTTCCATTCATGAGCAAGATTACCGGCATCAACATGGTTGAATATGCAACAAGAGTCGCTCTTGGTGAATCCCTGAAGGATACAGGGCTTCCGCTCGGACTCGTGCCGGACAAAGGCTATGTAGCCGTTAAAGCACCGGTATTCTCTTTCTCCAAGCTGGGACTTGTTGAAATCAAGCTCGGGCCGGAAATGAAATCCACCGGCGAAGTCATGGGCATCGGACACACCTATCAGGAAGCGCTTTACAAAGCAGTCGTTGCTGCGCATCTTACTGTTCCGTCCCATGGCAATGTCCTGATTACCGTCAGCGACCGCGATAAGCCCGAAACAGCTGAACTTGCCCGCGGGTTCGTCAACCTCGGATATCGTCTGATCTGTACATCCGGTACAGGTTCCTATTTCCAGAACCTTGGAATTCCGGTTGAAATCATCAAGAAGATCCATGAAAAGGGCGAAAACTGCGAAAAGTATCTGAAACTTGGCAAGGTAGACATGGTACTCAATACGATTTCCTATGGAAGCCAAATCGAACAGGAAGGCTATGACCTCCGCCGCATTGCGGTAGAACTTGCCATCCCGTGCATTACTTCTCTGGATACAGCCAAGGAAGTACTGCGTGTCATGGCATCGACCGGAGATGGCTATCACGTGGAAGCCATTCAGGATTATGTGAAGGAGAACTGAAAAAGCATGGCAGGTTATGTAGAAAAAGGAATTATTTGGCTTCATAAGAAGATTGCTAAGGACATCTGGCAGATGCAGATTGAACTTCCGCTGACAGCCAGAGAAGCAAAGCCAGGACAGTTCATCCATATGAAAGTCAATGATCCGCGTTACCTTTTAAGGCGTCCGATTTCCATTGCGGGAACGGACCCTGAAAAGGGACTCGTTGAAATCATTTACCGTATCGTCGGAAAAGGAACAGAAGCCATGTCCCATCTGAAGGAAGGGGATGTCGTAGACAGCTTAGGGCCTCTTGGCACATCCTTTTCCATGGATAAGGATCATATCGTAGGCATTGGCGGCGGCATTGGAATTGCGCCGATCCTTTTCATGGCAAGACAGGCAAGACCTGGACAGATGACCGTTGTCATCGGTGGCAGAAATAAGGAAGAAGTATTCTGGAAGGATTTATTCCCGGATACGGTCAGGAAAATGATCGTAACGACGGATGATGGATCTTATGGAATCAAAGGATTCTCCGTTTCCGTGCTTCCTCAGATGTTTGCTGAAGAAAAGGTGGACGAAGCCTGCGTATGCGGACCAGCCATTATGATGAAGACTGCCGCAGAAATGGCAAAGACGGCAGGCGTATACTGCGAAGTCTCTGTGGAGAGAAGAATGGGATGCGGCATTGGCACATGCCTTGGCTGCGTTTGCGACAAGAAGTCAGGCGAAGGCCATTACAAGGTATGCACTGACGGCCCGGTGTTTAACGCAGAGGAGGTAGTATTATGACAAATCTGTCGGTAAATTACCTGGGAATCCCGATGAAAACACCGCTGATCGGCGCGTCCGGGACAGTAGGCTTCGGACTTGAAATTGCTGAATACGTCGACATGAATAAAGTCGGCGCCATTTCCGGGAAGGGCCTTGCGCCGACTCCCTGGAAAGGAAATGAAGGCATACGCGTTGCTGAAACGGATTCCGGCATGCTGAATGCCATCGGCCTTGAAAATCCAGGTGTTCCTTACTTTATTGAGCATTACCTTCCCAAGGTTAAAAAGCTGGGCGTTCCTTTCATCGCCAATATGGTGGGGAAGACGACCGAAGAATATGCAGAATGTGCAAAAATGCTGACGGTAGACGGCGTTGATGCGCTGGAAGTCAATATTTCCTGCCCGAATGTCAAGGAAGGCGGCGTTGCTTTCGGGACAGATCCCAAACAGGCAGCCGCTGTGACAAGAGCCATCAAGGACAGCACGAATCTTCCTGTTATCGTAAAGCTGTCACCGAACGTGACCGATATCGTCACGATTGCAAAAGCGGTGGAAGATGCAGGCGCTGATTCACTGTCCCTTGTCAATACGCTTTTAGGACTTGCCATTGATGTCAGGACAAGACGCCCGATTCTTGGAAATATAACAGGCGGATTCGCCGGCCCTGCCATCAAGCCGGTTGCGCTCCGCATGGTATGGCAGGTGGCAAAGGCCGTCAATATTCCGGTATCCGGATTAGGCGGCATCATGACCGGCATCGATGCCATTGAGTTTATGATGGCAGGCGCAGATACGGTTCAGATCGGCACAGCCAACATCATTGATCCTAATGCCATGGAACGTATTGCCGATGAAATGGATGAATGGTGCGATAAGAACGGCGTCAAGGATATTCAGGAAATCGTTGGTACGCTGAAAGCTTAATAGAAAGCCAACACAAAAAGGACTGCTCATTGAGCAGTCCTTTTCAAATGCTTATTAAGAATGATGGGGACAGCGTTATTTCTTAGCGCCGTTGAAGTTGTTCTCGTCATCCCACCATACGATACCCTTCTGGTTCTTGAGTACTTTCTTGTGGAAAATCGGAAGCTTGATGCCTTTTGCAAGCTGGTCTTCATAATCCTTCAGGCATGTACGAACCTGCGGGAATAAGAGGAGAATAGCTGTAACGTTTGTCAGAACCATGAATGCCATGAAGAGGTCAGCCAGATTCCAGACGAGCGGAAGATCAGCAATGGAACCCCAGAAAATCATGACAGCGATCAGTACGCGGAAGAGATTCAGCGGCCATTTTTTATGAGTCAGATGGCCGATATTGATTTCACCATAGTAGTAGTTGCCGATAAGAGAGGTGAATGCAAAGAGGAAAATCAGGATGGAAACGGCTTTTGGAGCCATAGGTCCAAAGTACTGCGCCAGATCCCACTGTACCAGTTCGATACCGGTCAGTCCGGTAGATGCATAATCACCAGTTAAAAGAACAATGAATGCAGAAGCAGAGCAGATGAAGAGTGTATCGACATATACGCCGAATGCCTGGATCAGGCCCTGTACAACCGGATGATTGGCATCAGCTGTTGCAGCTGCGTTTGGAACAGAACCTTCGCCGGCTTCATTGGAGAAGAGGCCTCTCTTGAAACCAGTCAGGACAGCAGCGCCCATGCCGCCGCCAAATGCAGCCTGCCAGTCAAATGCATCTCTGAAAATGATGTAGAAAACATGCGGCATATCCGTGATGTTGTAAATCATGATGCCAAGCGCAATAACGATGTAAAGGCCTGCCATGAGGGGAACCATCCATTCAGTGACGCGGGCAATACGTCCCATGCCGCCGCAGATGACAGCCATGACAAGAACTGTAACAACAGCTCCGACGACCATACGGTCAGCACCAAGTGCATGGTTCAGCGCAAGGGAAATAGTATTGGACTGGACGGAGTTGTAAATCATGCCGTAAGTAACGGAAATGAGGATGGCAAAGATAGCTGCCCAGAGTTTGTAGCCCAAACCATTTTTCAGGTAGTAAGCAGGACCGCCTCTGAAACCATTTCCGCCTTCACGCGGAACCTTGTAAATCTGAGCCAGGGTACTTTCTACAAATCCTGTAGCCGAACCGATGACAGCAATGAACCACATCCAGAAAATAGCTCCAGGACCGCCGGATACAATAGCAATTGCAATGCCGGCAATATTGCCTACGCCGACTCGGGATGCTGTACTGACGCAGAACGCCTGGAAAGGAGAAATCTCATTTCCTTCTGTTTTTGTGCCGGCCGTATTTGCTATCAGTTTGAACATCGTGCCGAAATAGCGAAGCTGTACTGCTTTTGTGCGAATGGTAAAGTACACGCCTGCGCCTACCAAAAGGACAATGATGACTGACGACCACAGGACGCCGTTGATTGATGAGACAATGTCGTTTAATGACTCCATACCATACTCCTCTTCTTCTTTTAATACAATATATATGTACAAATTCAACTCATTATATAATGTTTTGCCGCTTTGTACAACATCATGAATATAAATTTATCATGACGGGAGGATTAGAAAAGTTAAGGAAAAGCCAGTAAAAGTCCAAAGATACAGGGCGAAAGGAATGCATACATGAAAGGAGAGGAGCTTTCCTGCTGCATGTGTACGCGTGGGATGGACACATGCAAGGATGAGGGCTCAAAAACATGCGGTAATTTGGGATGCCATTGTATATTTCATGCATTTTGAAACATTTCAAACCACGATGCATTTTTCTGAAATCGTGCGGTGAAGAATAAAGGAAATCAGAAGATTTTGTATTTATAAAACAAGGGGTTTCAGGCATATTTTTACAAATTTGGCGAAAAATGGTAAAATACAGAAGTTCGTGGAGGTGATAGATGTGCGTGACTTATATAAATGGAGCTGTGCAGCCGTTTTGTGGCTCATGACTTCCATGGCTGTTTCAGCGGAAACGCTGACGGCAGGTATGAGTGGAAGCGCGGTTGCTGATCTGCAGAATGCACTTGTCCAGGCAGGCTATTTAGCCAGAACCGTAGATGGAGACTACGGCTCGACGACAAAAGAAGCAGTATTCCTTTTCCAGAAGGATCACGGGCTTCCTGCGACAGGGAAAGCAGATGATGCGACCATTGCATCCATCCGAAGAAATGAGAACTCCGGCTACCGCAATGGGGGTGGAGTCGTGTATGCATCTGGCAACAGGGGCGACGTCATCGTTGATATGCAGCTGAGGCTGCAGAAAGCCGGCTATCTGAAAGGCGGCATTGATGGCGTTTACGGGCAGGACACGGAAAATGCTGTCAGGGCTTACCAGAAGGATCATGGATTTCCTGTATCCGGCGTGATTGATGAGATGACATACAATTCTCTTAAAGGGAAAAGCAGTCAGGAGAGCGCCCAGGCCAGGTCAAACCGCCCATCCCGCTTGTATGGAATCGGAGACAGCGGAGACCGGGTGCTCGATATCCAGAATAAGCTGAAGAAGCTTGGATATCTTGACGGGACAGTTGACGGTATTTACGGCGGACTTACCGCCAATGCGGTGAAAGCTTTCCAGGGAGATCAGGGAATTTCTGAAACAGGAGAAATTGATGAAGGGACACTGGATGCCTTGTCTCAGGCCTATGCAGACAGGCCGGGGGATTTCTCCCTTGCTTTGGGCGATTCGGGAAAAAAGGTCATTCTTCTTCAAAACAAGCTTCTTCTGCATGGATACAATCCCGGAACGGCTGACGGTGTTTACGGGCAGAGCACGGCTGATGCAGTAAAAGCTTTCCAGGCTGAGCAGAATCTGGCAAGGACGGGGAGCGTAGACAGCAATGTCTGGAAAAGACTGGATGATCCGCCGTGCTTTACCGGAAACTATATCAAGGTGTTCCACATGGAAGCAACAGCTTATACGCCAAATGACGGGAATGGAAACGGGCATACGGCGCTTGGCGGTTTTGCAGGGAAGGGTCACGCCGCTGTCGATCCTAATGTAATTCCGCTTGGAAGCATCGTTTTCATTGAAGGATATGGCTACGCTATCTGTGATGATATCGGCGGCGCCATTCATGGCATGATTATTGATGTCGGAGTTGATACATTAGATCAGGCATATGCGTGGGGAACAAAACCGCGCGTAACAGTCTATCTCATAAAATAAAAGCAGGCAGGTGGTCTTATGGCCGCCTGCTTTTACTTTTTCGCCAATACACAGGAAAGTTTTCATGAACTGTATTTTTCAGGACGATTTTTTCTTATGTATACGCTGTTTTCCTTGCCATGAGATGTGTCATTTGCTAAAATAAAACTCATGGGTTTTATTAAATTTTTTATTTGAACACAAAAGCTCTGGGAAATTCTTTTCCGGTATTTTGCATTTCATTTTGTTGCAGTTCAGGAGGTTGTATGGCAGAGTTGACAGCCGTCATTTTGGCAGCCGGTCAGGGAACCCGTATGAAATCTGCTTATCCCAAGGTGCTTCACCGTGTGTGCGGCGTACCGATGGCTGAGCAGGTCATCCGTGTTGTCAGACAGGGCGGATTTGAAAAGTGTGTCGTAATCACAGGTTTTAAGGAAAAACTTGTAAGAGAATGCCTGGAAGATAAAGAAGTCGTATTTGTGCATCAGGAAGAACAGCTCGGAACAGGTCATGCCGTCATGCAGGCGCTGCCTGAATTCAAGGATGATCCGGAAGGATATGTTCTTGTCGTCTGCGGAGACACCCCGCTTCTTCGCGCTGAGACAATCAGGGATCTGACGGATACATGCATTTCCAATGGAGCATCCGCTGCGGTTTTGACTGCTGTTCTGGATAATCCATTCGGATACGGAAGGGTTCTCCGTGATGAAAAAGGGAATATGACATGCATCGTAGAGCAGAAGGACGGGACGCCTGAGCAGCTTTCCGTTCATGAAATCAATACGGGGACCTATGTGTTCCGCGCAAAGGATCTCATTGATGCTTTGGGACGTATTGACAACAAAAACGCGCAGGGCGAGTATTACCTGACCGACGTGTTTGGCATCATGATCCGCGATGGAAAGAAAGTCATTCCGAAGATCTGCGATAATCCTGAAGAAACCGAAGGCGTCAATTCACGCATTCAGCTTGCTGAGGCAGACAGGATTCTCCGCCTCCGCAAGGCAGAGAAATTGATGGCTGAAGGCGTCAGCATCATAAATCCGGAGAATACATATATCGGACAGGATGTAAAAGTGGGAAGAGACACCATCCTCTATCCGGGGACGATCCTTGAAAGTCATACCGTGATTGGGGAAGGATGCGTCATTGGTCCCGATACCCAGCTGACAGATGTCACCTGCGGCAGCTTTACTCATCTGAACCGCGTTTATGCACATGAATGCAAAATCGGCTCTTATAATGAAATCGGACCTTTCGTTCATCTTCGTCCAAATACCGACCTTCATGATCACATAAAGATCGGAAACTTCGTAGAAGTGAAGAATTCTACTGTTGGAAATGGCACAAAGCTTCCGCATCTCATTTACTGCGGTGATTCCGATCTCGGCGAAAATGTGAATTTCGGCTGCGGCACCGTTACCGTCAACTTCGACGGCAAGGAAAAACACCGCTGCAAAATTGATGATCACGCTTTCATCGGATGCAATACAAACCTTGTGGCTCCCGTTCATATCGGAGAACGCGCCTTTACGGCAGCAGGGTCTACCATAACAAAAGATGTTCCTGCCAATGCGCTTTCTGTTGCACGCGCAAAGCAGAGAAATATCGAAGACTGGGTCAAGGATGACACTTACAAAGATTAATTCCTTGACACTGTGAATTTGTGAATCTTTTGTTATGATTAAATTTCAAAAAAGTAATAAAAATTTTCAGATATCCAAGTAAAACTGGTATATAATGAAATGGAATAGTCCGGTTAGGGACAAATCAGCAATTCCATATAAATTTTTAACTTTCATCTATGTGAAAGGAAAGGGAGAATCAGCAAATGGACATGGAAGACACTTCTAAATTGAAGATTTTTACGGGTACCGCGCATCTGGCTCTGGCAAAGGAAATTTCTGACTACATTGGAGTCCCGCTCGGTAAAGCAATCTGCGGCCGCTTCAATAATGGAGAAATACAGGTCATGATTAATGAAAGCGTCCGTGGTAAGGACTGCTTTATCATTCAGCCGACTGGTGCTCCGGTTAATGATAACCTGATGGAAATGCTGATTATGGTTGATGCGCTCAAGAGAGCTTCTGCACGCCACATCACTGTTGTTGTTCCATATTATGGATATGCTCGTCAGGACCGCAAGACAAGAGGCCGTGAACCGATCAGCTCCAAGCTGGTTGCCGATCTCATGTCCACTGCCGGCGTGACAAGAGTTGTAACGATGGACCTTCATGCAGGACAGATCCAGGGCTTCTTCAATGTTCCTGTCGATCATCTGATGTCCGCATCTCTTCTGGCAGATTATGTAAAATCCAAGAATCTGGAAAACCTGACCATCGTTTCTCCTGACCTTGGCGGCGTAACAAGAGCCAGAGAACTGGCTGACCGTGTAGGTGCTCCGATCGCCATCATTGAAAAGAGACGTCCGGAACCGGGCGTTGCTAAAGTCATGAACATCATCGGCAACGTAAAAGACAGAAACTGCTTCGTTGTTGATGATATCGTTGATACAGCAGGATCCCTCTGCGAAGGTGCCAAAGCTCTTGCCGAATATGGCGCTAAAGGCGTATATGCTGCAGTCTGCCATCCGGTACTGACAGATCCGGCTACCGAAAGAATCAAGAATTCCAACATCAAGGAACTGATTGTTACCAATTCTC
>NZ_FR896467.1:17024-36294 GCF_000435155.1 Dialister sp. CAG:357
CGATTCCTCCGAAAAAAATCCAGGATAAACTGACGGTTCTCTCCATTGCTCCGCTCCTTGGCGAAGCTATCCTCCGCATTTTCCATGATGCATCCGTCAGCCAGCTCTTCGATAAATAATGAAGATCTTAGCAGGACTCGGAAATCCGGGCAAGGAATATGAACACACCCGCCATAATATGGGGTTTGATGTCATTGATATTCTGGCAAAACGCTGGAATGTTTCTGCATGGAAAGAAACGATGAAGGCGGAAACAGCAGCTGTTGTTGTCAACGGGGAAAAGGTTCTTCTTGTCAAACCGCTGACCTATATGAATAACAGCGGAGAAGCAGTGGGAGCCATTGCCAATTATTACAAGGTCGGTCTCGATGATATTTATATCATCTGTGATGATCTTGATTTGCCGCCCGGAAAAGTAAGAATTCGCAAAAAAGGCTCCGCAGGAGGCCATAACGGAATCAAATCTCTGATTGCTCATCTGGGAAGTGAAGGATTCACACGCTTCAGAATTGGCGTGGGTCATCCTCAGGATGGACACACAGTCATAGAGCATGTCCTGGGCCGTCCTTACGGAGACGATATTGCCAAAATCGAAGAGGCAAAGATAAAAACCGCGGATTCCATTGAAACCGCACTGGAAAGCGGCGTGGATCGCGCAATGAACCTCTTTAATCCAAAGAGAAAAGCCTGAATGAAAGCGGCCGCCTGCATGGGCGGCTGTTTTTGATGACTGGGCCAATTGAGCTCTGGAGGTGAAAGAATGAAAGGACACTTAATCGTTCTTGAAGGAATTGATGGAAGCGGGAAAGCAACGCAGTCAGAATTTCTGGAGCAGAATCTGATAAGTCTCGGGAAGGATGTCATGCATATTTCCTTTCCTGATTACGAAAGTGAATCTTCCGCTCTTGTGAAAATGTACCTTCGCGGAGATTTCGGTAAAGATCCGATGGATGTGAATCCGTATGCAGCATCCTTGTTCTATGCCGTCGACAGGTTTGCTTCCTTCCGCACCAAGTGGAAAAAGTTTTATGAAAACGGCGGAATTGTCATTGCAGACCGGTACACGACAAGCAATATGGTGCATCAGATGACAAAGTATGATCAGGCAGAAGAAAGGAGGAAGTTCCTTCAATGGCTTGAGGCGACCGAGTATGGAGAACTTGAACTGCCAAGGCCTGATCTGGTCATTCTGCTTGATATCCCTTTGGCCATTTCAGAAAGGCTGATCAGGGAAAGAGCGGCAAAGGGCGGTTCCTCAGATATTCATGAACAGCATCTGGATTATTTGAAGAAATGTCATGCAGCCTATCAGGAGCTGGTTGCTTTGTATGGCTGGAAGAAGATTTCCTGCGTGGAAGAAGAAAAACTTAGAAGTCCTGATGATATCAGCCGTGATGTAAAAGACGCAGTTCTTTCCATGATGGGAAAATAAACGGACAAGGTCTTTGGATGACAGGCTGACTATTGTGTTTATACATCGTTCTGCTATAATAAATAAGAATAGATTAATCTCTTCAGGGCGGGGTGGAAGTCCCCACCGGTGGTGACAGCCCACGAACCAATTTCGCTTGGTAAGATCTGGTGTGAATCCAGAGCCGACGGTATAGTCCGGATGAAAGAAGAGTGGATAAGATTCTTAGGAATCCACCTCCCTGGAACGAAAGGGAGGTGGATTTTTTGCGTATTGATGAAGATAGAAAGTACATGGCCCGCGCTCTGGAACTGGCAGTCAGGGGAATGGGGCATACGCGTCCGAATCCAATGGTAGGTGCTGTCATTGTCAAGGACGGGCGTGTCATCGGTGAAGGCTGGCATGAACAGTACGGCGGCCCTCATGCAGAAGTGAATGCATTTAATAACTGCACAGAAGATCCGAAGAGGGCGACTTTGTACGTCAGTCTGGAGCCCTGCTCTCACTACGGGAAGACGCCGCCGTGTGCGGATCTCATTATCCAAAAAGACATCGACCGCGTTGTCACGGCAATGGTCGATCCCAATCCGCTCGTAGCAGGAAAGGGAATCAGGAAATTAAGGGATGCGGGCATTTTTGTTACTGTCGGCGTCATGGAAAAAGAAGCAAAAGAGCTCAATGAAGTTTTCCTGAAGTACATCCAGAAGCATAAACCTTTTGTCCTTTACAAAGCGGCCATGTCCCTGGATGGAAAAACAGCCTGCCATACCGGTGAATCCAAGTGGATTTCTTCCGAAGATTCACGCGAGGAGGTTCACGTTCTCCGCGGCTGCTATGCAGGAATTATGGCGGGAGCCGGCACTATACTGGCCGATAATCCGCTTTTGACATCCCGCACGGAAGGGATGATCGATCCGGTAAGAATTATCGTAGATGGCAATCTATCCGTTCCGCTAAAGGCAAAGGTATTCCAGGAACAGGGAAGGGCCATCGTCCTTACGACCACCTCGGCCGATGAGACAAAGCGTGATGCCCTGATTAAAAACGGCATTGATGTCATTATCGCAGACGGCGATATCAAGGGAAAGGTAGACCTTTCCGCTGCTATGACAGGACTTGCCTTGAAAGGAATCGACGGCATCCTTCTGGAAGGCGGCGCAACCCTTGCTGCAGATGCATTTGAGGCAGGAATCGTTGATAAGGTAAGAATCTATGCAGCTCCTATCCTGATTGGCGGAAAAGATGCACCGGGCCTCCTTGGAGGAAAAGGCGCAGATACCATACCGGAAGCAGTCAGGCTGAAAAATATTACGACATTGATGTCAGGCTCCGATCTCATCATTGAAGGTTATGTAGATCACAAAGAGGAATCTCCTAAAGAAGAACCTGAGAAATCAGAAGAAGCTCATGATGAACCTGCATCAGATCTCCCTATCGAAAAAGGAGAGGATGAAAAGGGTGAATAAGAATGTTTACCGGGATTGTTGAGGAAATCGGCCATATCAGGCAGATCAGAAGATCCGGACACAGCTACACGCTGACTATATCCTGCAGGACTGTACTGGAAGGGACCAAGCTTGGCGACAGCATTGCGGTCAATGGCGCCTGTCTCACCGTTACAAGGATGGATCAGGATTCTTTTGACGCTGATGTTACGCCTGAAACTTTGAGAAGAACATCCTTCTCTATTTGCCGGCCGGGATCACCGGTTAATCTTGAAAGAGCACTCAGGCTCTGCGACCGCCTGGGCGGACACATCATGCTTGGCCATGTCGATGGACAGGGAAAGATCCTTTCATTCAGGAAACTGGATAATTCCATCGAAGTTGCCATAACATTAGACAAAGCGCTGATGAGATATATTGTTGAAAAGGGTTCTGTCGCCATAGACGGCATCAGCCTTACCGTGGCGGAAAGAACAGATACGGGTTTCACCATTTCTCTTATCCCTCATACGGGAGAGAAGACGATATTGATGGACAAAAAACTAGGGGATCCGGTCAATATCGAATGTGATTATATAGGAAAGTACATCGAGCAGCTCATGAAAGACAAACCGGGCGAGGGGTTGACGCTGGGGATGCTTCAGAGCCTTGGGCATGGAGGAAGTTATGGATTATAAATTTGACAGTATTGAAGAAATCATTGAAGAAATCCGTGCAGGACACATTGTCATCATGCAGGATCCGGAGTCCAGAGAAAATGAAGGCGATTATATTTGCGCCGCAGAATTTGCTACTCCGGAAAATGTGAACCGCATGGCTTCGGAAGCAAAAGGCGTCATCTGCATGCCGATGTCTGAAGAAATCGCTGATTCCCTGTACCTGGGACCGATGATCCGCCATAATACGGATAATCACCAGACAGCATTCCTGGAATCGATCGATTATAAAGATTCCGGTACGGGAGTTTCCGCTTATGCCCGCTCCATGACAGCGCTTGAAGCAATCAAGGACGGAGCAAAACCGGAAGATTTCAGAAGACCCGGCCATCTTTTCCCGCTGAAGGCAAGAAAATGGGGCGTTCTTGAACGTCAGGGCCACACGGAAGCAACTGTCGATCTTGCAAGACTTGCAGGATTGAAACCGGCAGGCCTTTGCTGTGAAATCATGAATGATGACGGAACAATGGCAAGAAGGGACGACCTCTTCAAGCTTGCCAGAGAAAAGAATATGAAGATTGGCAATATTCAGGAGCTCATCGAATACAGGAAAAAGCACGAAGTACTGGTAGATGAAGTTTCTCATGCCAAGCTTCCGACAAAGTATGGCGAATTTGAAATTTACGGATTTGTGAATAAGATGAACGGGGAACACCACGTAGCCCTTTCCATGGGCAATGTTTCTGACGGTAAGCCGGTCCTTTGCCGCATTCATTCTGAATGTCTGACAGGAGACTGCTTCGGTTCCCTTCGCTGTGACTGCGGCCAGCAGCTTGCGCAGGCTATGCGCCAGATTGCCCGTGAAGGACGCGGCGTTCTTGTTTACCTTCGCCAGGAAGGAAGAGGAATCGGCCTTATCAACAAGATCAGAGCCTATGCTCTTCAGGATGAAGGATATGATACCGTTGAAGCAAACCTGAAGCTTGGATTTGCGGCTGACCTTCGTGAATACATGACAGGCGCGCAGATTCTTAAGGCATTGGGCGTAAACAGCATCCGTCTTCTGACCAATAATCCGCAGAAAATCGGAGATGTCAGTGAATACGGCATCACCATTGCATCAAGAGAACCAATTGAAATGGCTCCTACCCGCGAAGACGAATTCTATCTGAAAACGAAGCAGGAAAAAATGGGCCATATGTTAAAGCTTGATAAAGATATTGAAGAACCAAAAGAGTAAGCACAGGAGGCATTCAAAGTGAATATTATTTCCGGACTTTTTAATGAAAGTGAAATCAGAGTAGGAATCGTAGCATCCCGTTTCAATGAAGTCATCGTCAGCAAGCTCATTGACGGAGCCGTAGACGGACTTACCCGTCATGGCGTCGATATGGATAAAGTAGATCTGGCATGGGTGCCAGGCGCTTTCGAAATCCCGCTGGCTTCCAAGAAAATGGCTGAATCAGGAAAATATGATGCTGTCATCTGCCTTGGCGCAGTCATCCGCGGTGAAACAGATCATTATGAACATGTAGCAACCGAAGTGACAAAGGGTGTTGCTATGGCATCGCTTTCGAGCGGCATTCCTGTTCTCTACGGCGTATTGACCACCGATACGATTGAACAGGCTGTCAACAGAGCAGGGCTCAAGTCCGGCAACAAGGGCTTTGAATGCGCTATGGATGCTCTTGAAATGGCAAGCCTTTTCAAGAAGCTTGGAAAGTAAGCAGAAACCCATAAAAGGGCTGTGACAAAATGTGCAATTCATTTTGCCGCAGCTCCTTTTTGCGTGGTGGAAATTAGATTATATGAAAGGAATATCCTGTATATGGTATAATATTATAATTGATTTAACATAATACAGGAGGATTGCCGTGGATAAGGAGCAGCTCTCGATGGGGAAAAAATATTATACGATTACATATGGATGCCAGATGAATGAATCTGACACAGAACGTATTAACGGACAGCTGGAAGAACTGGGATATCGGCCGGCTGAAGAAATGGAAGACGCAGACATCGTCATCATGAATACATGCAGCGTCCGCCAGAATGCGGAAGAAAAAGTGTATGGGAAAATCGGTGAAATCAAGAAGCTGAAGGACAAGAACCCGGACATGCTTCTGGGAATCGCCGGTTGCATGGCGCAGGAAAACAAGGGCAAGCTGATTGAAAGAATGCCGATCATTGATTTTGTTATCGGACCATACCATATTCATGATCTGAAAGATATCGTTTCCAAGGAAAATGCACGCGGCGGCCATGTCGTCAAGACAGAAAGAAATCCACACAGCGTTGAAGATTACAGCGAATTGAAGTCTGTCAGAAAGTCTAAGATTTTCGCATGGGTTCCGATCATGCAGGGATGCAATAAGTTCTGTACTTACTGCATCGTTCCCTATGTTAGAGGCCGTGAAATCAGCCGTACGATTGATGACATTTCCAATGAAATCCAGACTCTTGCCGATGAAGGATATAAGGAAGTTACACTTCTCGGGCAGAATGTCAATTCTTACGGGCTCGATTTCAGGAACGGAACCGATTTCGGCGACTTGATCCGTGCTATCGATAAAATTGATGACATTGAAAGAGTACGCTACATGACATCCCATCCAAGAGATATGACATTCGAAATGATTGATGCCATGGCAGAATCGTCGAAGGTTGTCCGTCATATGCATCTTCCTGTCCAGCACGGATCCAATGAAATGCTGAAGAAGATGAACCGCGGCTATACGATTGAACATTTCAAGGAACTCCTTTCCTACGTAAGAAGCAAAATGCCTGATATTGTCGTAACAACAGATCTTATTACAGGCTTCCCGGGGGAAACGGAAGAAATGCATCAGGAAACGCTGGCCCTCTTGAAGGAAGTCCGTTTCGATTCCGCTTATACATTTATTTATTCTCCAAGAACCGGAACGCCTGCAGCAAGAATGGAAGACCAGATCGATTCTGATACCAAGCACAGACGTCTGCAGGAACTGATGGATGTGGAAAATGAAATCAGCCTTGAACTCAATAAGGAAATGGAAGGAAAGACATATTCCATTATCGTAGAAGGCCCTTCCAAGCAGGATCCGATGAACTGGTATGGAAGAACTTCAGGAAACAAAATGATCTTATTCCCGTACAAGGAAGGAATTTCCGTCGGAGATACTGTTGACGTTAAAGTTGACACAGCGCAGACCTGGGTTCTCAAGGGAGAACTGATCTGAATTCTGTCTTGTCATTTGATCGAGAGGTGATTGAGATTGGCTAAAACGCCATTAATGGATCAATACAAAGAGATAAAAGAGGGATACAAGGACTGCCTGCTCTTTTACCGTCTGGGTGATTTTTACGAATTGTTTTATGATGACGCGTACACGGCTTCTCATGAACTGGAATTGACCCTGACAGGGAAGAATGCAGGTGCAGAAGGCCGCGTTCCTATGTGCGGCGTGCCGTACCATGCGGCCGAGGTTTATATTTACCGTTTGATTCAAAAGGGGTATAAAGTAGCCATCTGCGAACAGCTTGAAGATCCTAAGAAGGCAAAGGGACTCGTTAAGCGCGATGTCATCCGCGTCATTACGCCGGGAACCATTCTCTTTGAAAATGCCATTGCGGATAAATCCAACAACTATCTGGCCTGTCTGCTTGAGAAAGACAAGAAGATCCATATGGTCCTCTGTGATATTTCAACAGGCGAAAGCTGGTGGGGGATCTGGAATCTGAAAAAGGAGCAGGACGATTTCCTGGATGTCCTTTCTGTATATAATCCGGCAGAACTCGTATGCGGCGTATCTGATGATTTCTACCGCCAGCTGACATCCTTCTGTTCATCACGCCTTGGAAGCTGTCTTGTCACGAGAATGCCTGAAACGGATGAAACGTGCAAGGCACCTGCAATCGCGGAATCGATTGAGGATGAAAATGTACGCATGGCCTTTGGATACCTGGCGGATTACCTGCAGAATGTCATGAGAGACAACCTGCCGGAATTCCATTCCGTGCAGCCGATCAGGGAAGATCATACGCTGATTCTTTCCGACCAGTGCATCAGGAATCTTGAAATCACCAGGAATATGAGGGACGGCGGAAGAAGAGGGACACTTCTTGAGCTTCTTGATCACACGCATACGGCAATGGGGGCAAGACTTTTGCGCCGCTGGCTTGAAAGGCCTCTGGTGGATGTGAATGGAATCATCCTTCGTCAGGACGGGATTGAAGAACTTACGAATCATGCCATGGAATTGACACAGCTCGAGGAGCTGCTTTCTCAGGTTTTTGACTTTGAAAGAATCCTTGGCCGTATCGAAGCCAATGTCACCTCGCCGAAGGATTTGCTGGCGCTCAAAGCAACGCTCAAGATTGTGCCGCAGATCAAGAATCTCCTTGCATCTTCCAGTTCAGTCATCCTGAAAAAGCTGAACGGACAGATGAAAGTGCATGAAGCCGTTTTTGACCTTCTGGATCGTGCGATGAATGAAAACGGCACAGGGAATATCAAGGACGGCAAGTACATAAAGAAGGGCTTTTCCGAGGAACTTGACGAAATCCGCTCTTTGTCGGAAGACAGCCAGGAATATATAGCAAAGCTGGAAGAAGAGGAAAAAGAGAAGACGGGCATCAAGCTGAAGATTGGCTTCAATAATGTCTTTGGCTATTACTTTGAAATCTCCAATGCCAATAAGATTCCTGTTCCCGAGTATTATGTGAGAAAACAGACGCTGGTCAATGCGGAAAGATATATTACCCCCGAGCTGAAGGAATTCGAGGCTAAAGCGCTCTCCGCCAAGGAAAAGACCGAAGAGCTCGAACTTAAGATCTACCAGATGGTCAAAGCGGAAATACGCCCGGAAATTCCGGACATGCAGAGAACAGCTTCTGCTCTGGCGGGTATTGACTGCATAGCAAGCCTTGCAAGGGCAGCTCTGAAGGACCGTTATGTAAGACCGCAGATCCTCCCGCAGAAGGAAGGCCGCATTTCCATTTCTGATGGAAGGCATCCGATGGTAGAACATGCACTCAATCATGAAATGTTTGTACCAAACGATACAGAACTGAATCATGATAATCAGGAAATCCTGGTTATCACAGGGCCCAACATGGCAGGCAAGTCGACATACATGCGTCAGGTTGCCGTTTTGACGATTATGGCGCAGATCGGATCCTTCATACCGGCAAAAAGCGGTATGTTTTCTCCTGTCGACCGCATATTCACAAGGATCGGAGCCACGGATGATATATCGACCGGGCAGAGTACGTTTATGGTGGAAATGCAGGAAGTATCGTATATTCTCCGCAATGCTACCAGAAACAGCCTGATTCTTCTTGATGAAATCGGGAGAGGCACGAGCACATATGACGGCATGAGCATTGCAAGAGCCGTTGTCGAATACATTGACAAAAAGATTCATGGCTTTACTTTGTTTGCTACGCACTATCATGAATTATCAGATATGGCAGATGGCAGCAGCAAGATCAAAAATTATACGGTAACAGTGAAGGAGCGCGGAAAGGATGTCGTGTTCCTCCGCCGCATCGTTCCAGGCTGCGCAGACAGAAGCTACGGTATCCATGTCGCAAGACTTGCCGGGCTTCCCGAATCTCTCCTGAAAAGAGCCGACGATATTCTTGAAGGACTGGAGGAATCGGATGGCAAGGGATACCATGCGCCTTCTGCTCCTTCTAATGAAGCAAGAGAAACCGGCCTTGATCTTTTTGCATCGCCCATCATCAATGAACTGGCAGACCTTGATGTCATGAGCAAGACACCGATTGAAGCCATGGAGATTTTATTCCGCCTGAGTAAGGAAGCAAAGGAGAGCCGATAATGGGATTAATTCATGTTCTTGATGAAGTTACGGCGAATCAGATTGCTGCAGGAGAAGTCGTCGAGCGTCCGGTCAATGTCGTCAAAGAGCTGGTGGAAAATTCTGTCGATGCAGGCGCTCATGAAGTGGAAATAGAAATTGCAGACGGCGGTATGACTTACATCCGTGTGACGGATAACGGCTCTGGAATGACTGCAGAAGATGCCAAGATGTCCATTATCCGCCACGCCACAAGCAAAATTTCCAATGTAGATAACATTTATCACATTGCCTCCCTGGGATTCCGCGGGGAAGCGCTTCCAAGCATTATGTCCGTTTCAAGATCATCCATCACGACAAGAAGACCGGAAGATGTTGAAGGAACGGTCATTGATATCAAGGGCGGCGTTGTTGAAGATGTGCATGCCGCCGGAACGCCAGCCGGCACAACGGTTGAGGTCAGGGAGCTTTTCTATAACGTTCCGGCGAGGAAGAAATTCCTGAAATCAGAAAGAACGGAATCGGCTAGAATCAATACGATGGTGGGAAAACTGGCCCTTGCCAATCCAGATGTTGCTTTCCGCCTGATCAATAATGGAAGAGTCGTCATTGAAACACCGGGCAACGGAAGACTTCTAGACGTTGTCTCTGCTTTATACGGTGTAAAGACAGCCGGTGAAATGCTTGAAGTCAAAGAAGAAGGGGAAAATATCTTCCTTAACGGACTGATTTCGAAACCATCGCTCTTAAAGAGCAGCCGCCAGTTCCAGACGCTGATCATCAATCGGAGAGTTATTGAAAGTTCTGTCATTTCAAAAGCCGTGGACAATGCATACCATTCACTTCTTCCAAAGAATGGCTATCCGCTTCTTGTCCTTTCTTTTGATGTGCCGCCGGAAAGCATCGATGTCAATGTGCATCCTCAGAAAAGGGAAATCAAGTTTTCTGATGAACAGATGGCATTCCGCACGGTCTACCATGCCGTTTTAAGGACGCTCACATCCCAGTCGGATGCAGACAGCATTGCCCGCGAGATGATCAAGGATCCGGGCCATCAGGTCCTTGGTGAAATGGATGTAAATCCGGTCAATGTGAAAGTGGAAGACCAGAAACCTCTTCACGACATCGGGCTTGCTATGGAGACAGGAGAGGCAAAGACTCCCTCTGTACCTGATTCATGGAGAGCGCATCTTGAAGAATACAGCCAGCAGCAGAAGGGATCTTCATCTTCCGGCACTGGAAAAAACTCTGAAACGATGCGGGAGACATTCCAGCCATCAGTAGGAAGCCGTGAAATCCTGTCGGATAAGCCATTCTTCAAGAGAGAAGATCAGGAAGATCATCAGGAGTCGAAAGATCAGAAAACGATTTCTGAAGGCGTCTTATTTGAATCAGAAAAAGAAGAAGCAGAAACGGTTATTCCTTTAGGACAGGTGGCAGACTGCTTCATTCTCTGCCAGCATGGGAAGGATCTTTTCATCATTGACCAGCATGCAGCGCATGAACGCGTTCGTTATGATAAGCTTGCAGAAAGAGCGGAAGGAATTCCTGTCCAGAAACTCCTGATTCCTCATCTGATCCATGCGGAGCCGGATGATATTCTGATTTTGCGGGATCATGAAAATGAACTGCTCAAGCTGGGCATTACATTTGAGCAGGCAGGACCTGATGTCATACGCGTGACCGGAGCGCCTGAGGATTTTGCAGATGATGAACTCCTTCGCGTCATAAGGGATATTTTAGTCGCCTATCACGATGAAGATATGGTTTCACCTGAAACGCTCCGCCACCGCATGATGGCCTATGCAGCATGCCGCGGCGCCATCAAGAGGGGAGATCCCTTGAATATCCGCCAGATGAAGGAACTGATTACAGATCTCTTCCACACGTCTCGCCCGTTTGTATGTCCGCATGGGAGACCGACGATTGTAAGATTCACACCTGAAGAACTGGGAAGGCTGTTCAAAAGGCCATGAAGATTGCTGCAACAACAATCTCGGATGCTCCGGGACTGATCCGAGAAAAGGCAAAAGAGCGTGCAAAAGCTTTGGCTATCCCTTACCTTGAGAGAGAAGACAAGCTTGAAGAGATGGCAGAGAAGTACAAGGCAGAAGGTTTCCTGATTTATGGCAGGCGCCTTCCTTCGTTTAAGACGAAAGACGGGGAATACCATTTTCATTTAGGGACATCCGTCCTCCGCACGCGCCAGATTCTTGCGGGGAATGAGGACCGCTTATGCAGGCTGCTTCCAAAGGAAGGACCCTGCCGCGTCCTTGACTGTACCTTTGGCCATGCGAATGATTCCACGACGATTTCCTGGTTCTTAGGGGACAGGGGAAGCGTCACAGCCTTGGAGAAAAGCACTGCGCTTTATGAAATAGGAAGGGCCGGCATAGAATCTTATCAGGATAAAGACCCTGCGCTGACGGATGCCGTTCGGAGAATCTATTTGATTCATGCTGATTTCAAGGAATATCTGAAAAATATTCCAGAGAAAAGTTTTGATGTCGTTTACTTTGATCCTATGTTCCGGCATCCTGTGCAGGCAAAAGTCAATGATATGACAGGCTTTCGGGAAGCAGCCGCTTATGACAAGCTTGATGACGAGACGATTCTGCTGGCCATGCGCGCGGCCAGGGCGCGTGTGATTGTCAAGGAGCGCCCGTTTTCATTGCTTTTCAAGAAGGACTTTTTTACAAGGATTGAAGCCAAAAAGGGGCAGACCACGGCATACGGGGTGATTGATTTATCATGAAGGAAAAGCTTATAACCATACTGGGGCCGACTGCTTCTGGTAAATCAGAGGTCGGGATTGAGATTGCAAAAGCGCTGGGGTCTTCCATTACTTCCGGCGATGCATTCCAGGTCTACAAGGAAATGGATATTGGAACGGCCAAAGTGACAAAAGAAGAAATGCAGGGAATCCCTCATTATCTTGTCGCCTGTATCGATCCCAGAGAACCCTATTCCGCTGCTGATTTTCAGAAGAAAGCTTCAGAAATCATAACAAGAGAAAATAAAGAAGGAAGAATTCCTGTCCTTGTGGGAGGAACAGGGCTTTATATCCAGTCGCTTCTGGAAGGATATTCTTTCCTGCCTAAGTCTGATCAGCGGAAAAAGTGGCATGACTTTTATTTGGCCAATGGGAAAGAAGGCCTTGAAAGAGAACTTAAGAAAGCAGGCGTCAGGGAAATTCCTGATGATCCGCAGAGAATGCTGAGAAAACTGGAGCTGATTGATGCAGAAGGCAGGGATTTATCCCCGGAAAAGAGCCAATCTCTCATTTATGATGGTCCAGTTATAGGGATTGCTATGGACAGAGCGGTCTTATATGATAGAATAAATAAGCGAGTCTGTCATATGATGCAGGACGGATTATATGATGAAGTTCAAAAACTTCTGGATTCAGGCATTCCGGAAACAGCCCAGTCACTGAAGGCCATTGGCTATCGGGAAATGGTTCAGTGCATAAAAGGCGAGCTCTCTATTGAAGAGACAGAAGCTCTCATCCAGAAAAACACTCGCCATTTCGCAAAACGGCAGATTACATGGTATAAGAGAATGCCGTATATTCACTGGTATGAGAGAAATGAGTTTAACCAGGACACGTGGTGTAAGGAAATCACGGATTATGTCATTTCATATTTTAGAGGAGAATGTGAAGATGGAAGGTAAAATGAATCTGCAGGATACATTTTTAAATGAAGCCAGGAAAGAAAATGCGCCTGTCAGCATTTTTTTGATGAATGGCGTTCAACTGAAGGGCAAGGTAAAGTCCTTTGACAGCTTTACCGTGCTTCTTGTAAGCGAAAATCGTTCGCAGCTGATTTACAAGCATGCTATTTCTACAATACAAAGGATCTGATTGAGTGAAAATGAATGAAAAACTTCAACAGGTGCAGGAAGAAGCGCTCGCTCTTTGTGCGCCTGTTTTTGATGAAATGAAAGAGATTTCCTTATACAATACACAGAAAGTTCTGGAAGCATTCAGGAACCACCACCTCTCTGCTTATCACTTCGCTCCATCCAATGGCTATGGCTATGGGGATCCGGGCCGTGAAGAACTCGAGGAAATCTGGGAAGATATATTCAAGGCAGAAAGCGCCCTGGTCCGTCCGCAGTTTGTTTCAGGCACTCATGCGCTTGCTACCGTTCTCCTTGCGCTCCTCGAGCCGGGAGATACGATGGTATCTGCTGTAGGTGCTCCTTATGACACGATGCAGAGCGTCATCGGGATTTCCGGAAACGCACCGGGCAATCTTAAATCCAAGGGCGTTCATTATAAGGAAGTGCCTCTTAAGAACAACACTTACGATCTGGAAGCCATTACAGATGCTGTTGATGAAAATACAAAACTTGTAGAAATCCAGCGCTCCAGAGGGTACATGCTGAGAGATTCGCTTTTCCCATCCGACATCAGGAAAATCATCGAAACAGTCAAAGCAAAGAATCCAAATGCGATTTGCTTTGTCGATAACTGCTATGGCGAATTTACATGCAAGGAAGAACCGATCGAGCTTGGCGCTGATATTACGGCAGGTTCATTGATTAAAAACGCCGGCGGCGGACTTGCACCGACGGGTGCTTATATCTGCGGAAGAGAAGATCTTGTCGAGCTTTGCTCCTACGTCTGGACAGCTCCCGGACTTGGCGCAGAAATGGGATCCTATGCTGCTTCTTACCGTCCGTTCTTTGAAGGACTTTTCCTCGCTCCGCATATTACGCGTCAGGCAATGATGAGCGCCGAATTCTGCGCTGCTGTATTCAAGGTGCTCGGCTTTGACGTCGTTCCTGAACCGGGCCATTTAAGGACTGACCTTATTACAGCCATTACTTTGGGCTCTGAAGAAAATATGTGCAGCTTTGCCGAGGCCGTGCAGAACTGGTCTCCGGTTGATTCGGATGCCGTTCCTGTCCCGGGGCCCATGCCCGGATATACGGATCCGATCATTATGGCAGCAGGCACTTTCGTCCAGGGCTCCACAATCGAAATGTCAGCTGACGGCCCTGTAAGACCTCCGTACATCATGTACTTCCAAGGCGGTCTTGTTTTTGAACACACCATGCTTGCCGTAATGGGCGCTGCAGAGAAGATCCTCGCTGCCAGAGGCGGTCTCGAAGATTAATAAAATACAGATATGCAATAAAGGACTGTGAATGGGAATGCCATTCACAGTCCTTTTGCGCGGGGGAATTTCATCAAAGAAATTTATATTAACAATCTGAAATACCGGTGCTATAATATGACGTGTTCAAGGGGCTATAGCCCAGTTGGTCAGAGCACTTCGCTCACATCGAAGAGGTCTCCGGTTCGAACCCAGATAGTCCCACCAGAAGTTCATCTCTGCTTAGCAGATTGCCATAAACAACTCAGGAAACTGGCGCCTGGGAAAATACAGCAAAAGGGCGGAATCCTTTTTTGGAGAACTGTAAAATGATCTCTTTTTATCTGTCATTTTTCAGTTGCTTTTTACAAACGCATCATATATAATAATGACACGTTACTTGGGGTTATAGCTCAGCTGGTTAGAGCGCTTCGTTGACATCGAAGAGGTCTTTGGTTCGAATCCAAATAGTCCCACCAAAATAGAACCCGCCATTTGGCGGGTTTTTCTGTATAAATTTTATGAATTTGGAGGCGTTGGAAGGCCATGGATGTCTTTGCCGTTCTGCTTGTAATAACAGCAGGCGCAATGTGGGCTGGATGTGGTCTGGCGGCACAGGATTTCTTTTCCAGAAGCAGCCTTACCCCGATGGATCTGACCGTGTTCCGCATGTTTTGTGCGGGCGTGATCATGATGGCACTCACGATTGCCAGAGGCAATTTTGTGAAATCCATCCGTATCCTGAAGGACCATCCATTTCTTTTAGCAAAGCTTTCCTTTTATGGGATCATCGGGCTGATGCTGATGCACTGGACATACTTTGCATCGATAGAAGCCGGGAATGCAGCGGCCGCAACCGTGATACAATATACCTGTCCTGCCATCGTGATCCTATGGACATCCTTCAGGAAGGGAAGGCTTCCTGGTACGGCAGAAGCCGCTTCTGTCATTCTTGCCATAGGAGGGGTTTTCCTTCTGGTTACAGGAGGGAATCTTGACAGGATCATGGTTCCTGCTGACTGCATCTGGCTGGGGCTTGCATCAGCTGTATTTTTTGCAGTATGCGCTGTGTATCCTAAAAACCTGATGGCTTTTCCCGATGGTTCTTTTGTTTTATCGATTGGCATGTTTTGTGGAGCTGCGGCTGCTTTTGCCGCAGACCCGGTTACCGATATAGGGGCATTTTTCCATAGGGATATCATCATGGATATCTTCTGGATCGTCATTTGCGGAACCGTAGTTGCCTTTACCTGCTATAATGCGGGTCTTCGCCGTCTTACTGAGACAGAGGCTTCCGTAACGGCTACCGTAGAGCCTGCTATATCGGTCATTGCTTCATATTTCCTGTTTAGTGAAATGTTCAATGTATTTCAGGCAGTTGGCATTATTCTTATTCTTGCTGCGATTGCAGCGCCTGGTTCTGAGCATATGTTAAAGAAAAGGTTAGGATTTCAGCATAAATGATGTGGTGTTGGAATGATTTTCTGAGGTGGGAAAAATGAAGCTCTTAGCTGGTTCGTCTTCGCCAATGGCAATTATGATGGTTGTTTCCGCGGGTGTCATGTGGGCAGGAAGCGGTCTTGGCGCACAGAATGTTTATGAAAAGAGTTCCATCAATGCAATGGAACTGACAGCTTTCAGAATGATCATGGCAGGAATCATCCTTTTAGGGATGACCGTTTGGGAAGGAAAATTCAAAAGCAGCATGAAAGCGATGAATGAGCATAAGCTTTTGTGGCTGGATGTCCTGATTTATGCAGTTGTAGGACTGATGCTCATGCATTATACGTACTTTGAAGCAATTGATTATGGGGATGCGCCTACTGCAACAGTTATCCTTTACAGTTGTCCGGCCATGGTTGTCTGCTATCAGGCAATCCGGGAGCATCATCTGCCGTCAGAGACTAAGATGTTTACCACATTTCTGGCTGTCTTTGGCACATTCCTTCTCGTGACCGGAGGAAATCCGGCGACACTGAATGTTTCGGTCATCTGCATACTGCTCTCGCTCTTGAATGGTGTTATATATTCCTTTGCGTCCATTTATCCGAAGCATCTTTTCCTCAAGATCAACCGTACATTTATCCTGGGCGTGGGGATGATTCTGGGCGGCCTTGTGTCCTGGGCATTTGTTCCGGATATGAATTTGGCAGCTTTTTTCGAGCCTGATATAATCGTAGGTGTCATGTGGATTGTCCTCTTCGGGACAGTAGCCGCATTTCTCCTTTATAATACGGGATTGATGTACCTTTCGCCCGAACAGGCCCTGATTACGGCAGCATCTGAGCCTATCGCTTCTGTCCTGATGTCATGGGCCTTCTTCCAGATGAGCTTTGATATGATACAGTCTCTGGGAATCATGATGGTTGTCATAGCAATCATTGCGCCTGCCTATACAGGAAAGCATTCACCATTCCTCAGAGTGAGGAAACAGGGGAATACCATATAAATACCGCACTTTCGCACAGGTGCATTTCTATAGATAAATTTTAAAGAATACAGTTTGACAGGAGACAGCATGGATACAAAACACATTAGGAATTTCTCGATTATCGCTCATATTGACCACGGGAAGTCCACACTGGCAGACCGCTTGATCGAATTGACAGGGACTGTCCAAAAAAGAGATATGGAAGCCCAGATCCTTGATACCATGGAATTGGAGAGGGAAAGAGGCATCACAATCAAGGAGCAGTCTGTCCGTTTGATGTACAAGTATGAGGACGGGGAAACCTATGAACTGAACCTGATTGATACCCCAGGGCATGTAGACTTTAACTATGAGGTATCAAGAAGCCTTTCAGCCTGCGAAGGAGCGATCCTCATTATCGATGCAACGCAGGGCGTGCAAGCGCAGACTCTTGCCAATGTGTATCTGGCTCTTGATCATAACCTGGAAATTATTCCTGTCATCAATAAGGTGGATCTTCCCAGTGCAGACGTGGAACGCGTCAAGAAGGAAGTGGAAAATATCATCGGGATTGATATGTCTGATGCCATTCCGGTCAGCGCTAAAACAGGACAGAACGTGGAAGAAGTTCTCAAGCGCATTGTAGAACAAGTACCGCCGCCTGAAGATCATTCCAATGAACCTTTAAGATGTCTGATTTTCGATTCGATTTTTGATTCCTATAAAGGCGCCATCGCCTATGTGCGTGTCAAAGATGGAGAAATCCGTCCGGGCATGAATATCCGCATGATGGCTTCCGGAAAAGTCTATACAGTGACTGAAGTAGGATATTTCTCGCCATTTCCAAAGGCCTGTGACGTGCTTTCCTGCGGCTCGGTAGGTTATGTGGCAGCAAGCATCAAAAACGTGCAGGACTGCGAAGTCGGCGATACGATCACTACAGAGGAAAATGGAGCCAAGGAAAGCCTTCCAGGCTACCGCAAGGCGCTCCCTATGGTATTCTGCGGATTGTACCCGATCGAAAGCAAAGATTATGACAACTTGAAAGTGGCTCTGGAAAAACTGCAGCTTAACGATGCAGCTCTGGAATACGTTCCTGAAACGTCCCAGGCTTTGGGATTCGGTTTCCGCTGTGGCTTCCTCGGACTTCTTCATATGGACGTTGTCGAGGAAAGACTCGAACGTGAATACAATTTAAAACTGATTACAACAGCGCCTTCTGTTATTTACCATGTCCATAAGACAGACGGCACGATGATACCAGTCGACAACCCGGCTGAACTTCCGCCTATGACGAAAATTGATTTCATTGAGGAACCGATTGCCAAAGTGGAAATATTGGTACCGTCAGACATGATCGGCAATGTCATGGAACTGGTGCAGAACCGCCGCGGCGTATATCAGACCATGGAATATCTTGATGAAACAAGAGTCGATCTCCATTATAAAATTCCGCTTTCTGAAATCATCTTCGACTTCTTTGACAAACTGAAATCGAGCACAAAGGGATATGCATCTCTTGATTATCAGCTTTGCGGATACGAAAAGACAGATGCAGTCAAGCTTGATATCCTCCTGAACGGTGAACTGATCGATGCACTTTCCATTATCGTGCACCGCAGCAATGCAGCTTCGAGAGGCAGGACTCTGGCTCAGAAACTGAAGGAAATCATTCCGCGTCAGCAGTTTGAAGTGCCGATCCAGGCAGCGATTGGAAGCAAGATTGTAGCCAGGGAAACAATCAAGGCATACAAGAAGGACGTTCTTGCCAAGTGCTATGGCGGCGACGTCTCCCGTAAGAAGAAACTTCTGGAAAAGCAGAAGGAAGGCAAGAAGAGGATGAAGCAGGTCGGGAGCGTTGAAATCCCTCAGGAAGCTTTCATGGCGGTGCTCAAAGATGACTAAGCCGCTCGGGCTTTACCTGCACATTCCCTTTTGTAGGAGCCGGTGTGCCTATTGTGATTTCTATTCCATCAGCAAAACGCCGGATACAAGATTCTCTGAAGCTTTGATCCGTGAAATTGAAATGAAGAGTGCAGGCTTTAAGGACAGAGTCTGTGACACTATTTACTTTGGAGGCGGAACCCCGTCGACGCTGACCGGCATGCAGCTTTCGGAAATTATGGAAGCTCTTTACAAAAACTTCCATATTTCCGATCAGGCTGAAATTACGATGGAAATGAATCCCTGCGACATGACAGAAGAATACCTGGCAAATGCCCGCCGTCTGGGCATCAACAGGCTTTCTGTCGGTGTGCAGTCACATAATGATTACCTGCTGAAGGCTATAGACAGGAGGCATGATTCAAAGGCTGCTGAAGAAGCTGTGAAGCGCGCCTATCGTCTGGGCTTCCATAATATCAGCATCGATCTCATGTATGAACTTCCCGGGCAGACACCGCTTGACTTTGAAAAAAGTTTGAAATGGGCTGTCCATCTTCC
>NZ_FR896467.1:36323-36964 GCF_000435155.1 Dialister sp. CAG:357
CTTCCGATCAATCATCTGTCTGTCTACAGTCTGATCATTGAAAACGGGACAAAGTTCGGTCAGATGGCTGAAAGAGGAATCCTCAAAAGGCCGACGGAAGAAGAGAGCTGGGAAATGTATCAGATGATGTGCCGCATTCTTCCTCACTACGGCCTTGAAAGATATGAGATTTCCAGTTTTGCAAGAAAAGGATACAGATCAAGACATAATCTGAAGTATTGGGATTTATCCCATTACCTGGGATTGGGACCCGCGGCATGTTCAAGGATCGGACATGCAAGGAAAGAAAACAACCCGGGCGTCAGATTATATGAGAAAGAAGTTCTGTCTGGGAATCTTCCGCCGGAAGAAGTGGAGAATCTTTCTGTCAAAGATGAAATGGAAGAATACTGCTTCCTGCATCTTCGTACAAGAGAGGGAATCCCGCTTCAGGATTTTGAGGAAAGGTATGGATTTCCGATTGAGCACTGGTTCGGCAGGGAAATTGCCATGCTGAAAGAGAGGAAGCTTCTGAAGGAATCTTTGGGACATCTTTTTATGACGTATCATGGTGCTGCTTTGGGAAATTTCGTATTTGAACAGTTCATTATCGATGAATAGATCTTTACGGCGGATTGTATAATTAAGTTGAACACTTAAAA
>NZ_FR896468.1:0-14071 GCF_000435155.1 Dialister sp. CAG:357
GCTGATTTTTATCGTAAATGCAGCAGAACATCAAAACCAATGTGAGAGGATAAGTATAGAAAAACCACTGACTGAATAAACAAGCAACCTGTCCTGCCAATGCAACTGCCAGGCAGACGGCATCAAAACTATCTGATAATTCTTTCCTCTTTAAAATAAGTTGTCCAAATAGATAGAAAAGAGGAGTGCAGAAAATAATAAGACCTGGAATTCCATATTCTGCCAGAACATTAGAAAATGCATTTACTACAGGGAAGATTGCATCACCAAACTCCAAATGCGTGACATCGGATATCCATCGCTTTACTTCACCATTATCTTTCGCAAAATCAGGATACGTATTGACCATATAACGGTCTACATATCCTTGTCCTACGCCAAAGACTGGATGCTGAATACCGACTGTTGCCATGGCGATTGTCGTCCCAAAACGTGCTTCATTAGATCTTTTATCTTTGTCTGCCACAGAGAACACATTTGAATCCAAATAATTTTGTATCCTTGTCCAGACATTGATATCCGTCTTGTCTTTTGAATTTTTAGCTACGGGTTCAGGCTGCGCTTGAAGCTTGGCCGGAGCAGAGGCAGCTGCTTCAGACTGCACCGGGGGCTTTACTGGAGCAGCTGCAGGAGCCTGCTGAGGCGGTGTCTTGTTGTTTGCCTGCGGAGATGCAGGTACTGGTTTTGCCTGCGCTGTCTCCACTTTTGCACTAACAGGACCTCCTGGTTTCTGTGCCTGGCCTGCGGCTACAGCTTCCTTATTCCCAAAATATTGCGGTACTGCAACACTGCCTTCGATGTAAATACCAAAGGAAAGTATGGTTCCCAAAACTACAGCTAGACAGGCTTTCCACCATTGCTTATAGCGAAGAATGATACTAAAGAGAAGAAGGCAGAATACTT
This sequence comes from Dialister sp. CAG:357, assembly GCF_000435155.1. Classification (NCBI taxonomy): domain Bacteria; kingdom Bacillati; phylum Bacillota; class Negativicutes; order Veillonellales; family Veillonellaceae; genus Dialister; species Dialister sp. CAG:357. The sequence goes on from NZ_FR896468.1 coordinate 904, forward strand.
CTCCCAAGTAAATGACTATCGCGGTCCTTGATTTCGTCATAAAAATCATAAGTACGAAGTAAAGCAGGAGGAGATATTCTATTTTCCTGTTTTCCTGAAAGATGCGATACCAAAGGAAAGGAACCATAAAAGAACCAATAATCCCAAAGAAAGACGGTTCTGTCAAGTAACTTCTAAGCTGACCCTCCCATAAAATAGGTGGCCACCACCCGCTCATAATCCCAGGATCATATAAATGTCTGTTAATCGTCATCAAGAGATTCTGACAGAACAAATTTCCCGTCCAAAGCCAATAAATTTCAAAGATAGAATACAGCCCCATCAGGCAAGCCATGGTAACGACAGCCTTGCTCACCCACTCCACACCTCTGCGGGAATTTCTGCCGTACAAGGAAAACAAGACTACATACATTCCAACAAACGGCAATAAGAGTCCTTTAATAAGACCACCGATATTTCCAAATAGATGGACCAGATGAATCGCCGATGGGGTATTAACGATTCCCGGCCAGACATGAGCGATTGTTTTCACAGCTGACTTATCCGCTAAAGCCGCATCAATAGCTCCTGGATAAAATGGATATGTGAATGCTCCTATACTGGTACACAAGATAACCCAGAAACAAAAAAGCCCCACAAATTTTGCGTGCGGAATATAGAATTCCTTTTTGTTGCGCAGCCACCAAATCAGGCAGACAACACACATAGTCACCAAAAGCGCTACGGCCACGTTTTTCCCTAGCAGCGGAAGCTTATATCTCGCCGGAAGACTTTTCAGCGGTATAAACAATATCATAAAAAACAATAACCATTCTTCGATCTTCTTATACTTCCCCTGCATACCATTTCCCCTAACGCATGTTTTTCTATACTATATTATGTACAGTTATTCTTACAGATATAAAAAGAAAAGCACTGTTCGTTCACTCGCACTTTCCCAATTTTTAATATATCATTTTAATAATAACATTTCCATAAATCCTATGATAGTCACTCATGTAATTGTTAGATTAATTGCTGCTAAGGCTATGAAATTTTATCTAACTATTTTGTAAGCCTTGATTTTTGTTCTTTATCTTTACCATATACCTTCTTATAACTTTATGATATAAATTATAGAGAGCATTTCCAAACAGTTATGCAATAAACTATGCGAAAGACATTCTATACACTTAAACCTGACCTATTCACCTACATTTATGGAGAGATAAACAATGCCTATAATTAATCATCCAAAGGTTTCTTTAATTCTTCCTATTTACAATATGGAAAAATTTTTAGAGCGCTGTGTCGACAGCATCCTCGCCCAAACGTACGACAACCTAGAAATCATTTTAGTCAACGATGGTTCGAAGGATAGATCAGATGAAATCTGTAAAAAATACGCATCTCTAGACCAAAGAGTTATCTATGTCAGCCAAAAAAACGGTGGACTTTGCGCAGCTCGTAATGCCGGCCTTGATCATGCATCCGGAGACTATATTATATTTATCGATCCTGATGATTACGTTGCGACTAACCTTGTTTCTGATGTCATCCAGACTTTTAAAAATTCCGATGAAAAATTAGATATGGTTGCCTACGGTGTACATATTGTAAAAGTAGACAGAGAAGTTGGGCAAATTTATTGGGAAAAGAGCCTTACAACGGAACAAATCCTGACGCGCATGCTTTATGTAACCGGCTGGGAAGTTTGGTGCAAAGCATATGACAGGGCAATTTGGGAAAATCTACGTTTTAATGATTCTATGAGATCTGTTGAAGATGTTTACATTGCTGCAGATATCGCGTCAAAAGTAAAACATGCAAAAGCTTTAGACGGACTTTATTACTATCTGGATCGCCAGCCTCATGGAAGTTTGACACAGACAAGAAATTCCTATTCATACTATGAGGAGTACATTGCGTGGCATCATCATTTAGATTTTTCTGTATCAGCCCCAGATGAAACCTCTATGCTCAACGTTCGTACGAGCATAGGTGCATTACGAGCTCTCTTCAAAGATGATTCCGATCATAAGCTTAGTGCTGGACAGAGGGAAGAATTGCTCTCTTTTCTCAATGAACAGGGATACAAGAAGGAGCAGCTCACTCCAGTTCTCCTGTCCTATTTGTTCTATCGCCGGGCAATTCTCATCAAAGCTATATCCGGTAAAGCCACCACTCACGATGAAGTGGTAAACATGAAATCTGCCTTGAAATTGTATGCCGTAAACAGTGTAGAAAAGCAATTATCTGAAGATCAGGAAAATGAAATTTACACGTATATCCACGATACAAAGAACCTTCCATTAAAAAACATCTACAAACTGCTTCGTTTAGCCATCATCCACGACAATCGTCTTGTAAAAGACATCGTTGGCCAGCTCATGATGAAGAAATTATCCCATTAATTCCTTATAACAAAAAAACTGTGAAACCAGGATTTCTGATTTCACAGTTTTTTATTTCACTAATTTTTATCTTCTCTCGCTTGCGTGGTCGAGGTTGGCGGCGTCTTCGATGACAGCTTCCTGGCCATCTCTTTCTTCGAGGATCTTTCTCAAGCGTTCTCTCTTGGAACAGTCGATGAACTGGTGGGCTATGACGTCGGGGAGTGTGGCTCCGAGGGCTATGCCCAGGATGACGAGGGCGGCTTCGACGCCGTTTTGCATGGCTAACATGAATTCATCGGTGGTCAGTGTATGGATACGGATGACGGCGAAGAGGAAGCGGTAGAGGAGGACGCCGGGGATGAGTGGGATGATGGCCGGTGTGGTCAGGACGAATACCGGGGCATGCAGGTTGCGTGCGACGATCAAGAGGAAGAGTGACAGTGTGGCAGCGCCTATGAAAGAAGCGGTGGCCATGCCTGTTCCGAAGTCGACCATGAGGATGTTTCTCATGTCGACGGTGATGATGGCGCCTAAGCATGCGAGCGGTATATATCGTTTCGGGATGTTGAACATGACGCAGAAGCCGGCGGCTGCCATGGCGGCCGCGAGGGCCTGCGCGATGTAGAGGCTTTCAGGGGCGATGCGGACGCCGGTGAAGTTCGGGACGCTTGTCATGACGGCGACGGCGGAGAGGCCGAATGTCATGGCAGTCATGACAAGGATGGTCTGCGTAAATCGTGTCATGCCTGAGTTCAGATAGTTCGACAGGAAGTCATCGACGCAGTTGATCAGCGGGACGCCTGGTATAAGTGTCAGCGCACAGGCGACGACGGGGAGCCACGAGCAGGGCGGCCCTGGTATGTAGAGTGTGAGGTAGGCTGTCGCGGTGGCAAAGAAGGCACTGGCAGCGATGCCGATGTAAATATTGACGCCGAAGCGTTCGCAGAGTGTCTTGACGTAGGCGCCTACGACGGCGGCGATGAAAGTATAGAGGGCTTCGTACCAGTGTCCGCCAAAGAGGAGGCAGAAGGCGCTGGATGCCATGCCGATGCAGAAGAGTGTCAGCCACTGGGGATAGAGTCTTTTCCTTGCCATCTGCTGGATGGTCATCATCTGATTCCGGTAGATGAGATAGGACTCATTGCTCGTCAGTGCGTCCCAGCTGAGCTGGTTGGCGAGAAGCGTCGTCATCATGTTGACGCCGTGCTTGTAGCATTTGCGGAACATGGTTTCCGACGTGACGCCGTCATCCACATTGATCATGATAGTGCTGTATGTGATGTGGATCTGGACGTTTTCCCAGTAAATGCCAAGGTAAGCGGCGGCGCGGAGCATGTCTCTGACGACACGCTTGCTGCTGGCGCCGTTTTCCATCATGAGCTGTCCGATGTCGAGGATGAGCTGCATCTTGTCCCTGACGGTCAGCTCTGCTTTATCTGATTTCTTATACAAAAGGCATCACCTCTGATAACCCCTAACGGGATGCGCTGCCTTAGAGCGGCGTATTCCTGATGATATCGAAATACTCCTGGTACTGCCTTGCCTGTTCGTAGTCGTGGAGCGGGAAGCATTCGCTCACCCAGCGGATGAGGAGCCATGCGCAGCCGAAGAATACGAGGAACTGGAGTGTCCTGTGAATGGCGGAATAGGACGCTGTGTCCTTCCTGATCCATTTCTTGTCCAGATTGTACGCGCTCTGGTAAATCCAGCGGGCATAGAGGATGACGAAGGCCAGGATCCCGAGGTTCATCAGGATGAGGCTCATTCCCCCGATGTGCGTCAGGACGACGTGGGAGAACCACTTGCCCGGGCTGTACAGCGCGAAGAACATTTCCCTTGGCGTCATCATGATTCCCATGTATGCGTAATGCGTTAGGAAAATGAAGGCGCTGAAGGAAAAGAAACACACGGCTAAGAGGCAGATGAGAACCGCCAGTTTCCGTCCCATGACGACGCGGCAGATGACGTTCATGATGAAGAAAATCAGGAGCAGGATCGCGATTGCCGTCAGGAAGTACGGGCTCAGGTGGTTGAAGGAGGCGTCCTTCAGCCCGTTCACCGCGTGCAGGAGTACATAAGGAAATATGACTATCCATGAGAAGAAAGGAATGTAGCCGATCCGCCAGAACGGATGGAGAAGGCTCTTCCTTGTCATAAATTGTGTCAGGAAAAGGAGAATGAAGCATTCCCCCATGCTCCTCTGGAAGCGGTACCATTCGAAAAGGCCGGTGATTCCGAGGGCAAAATAGTAAATGAAAACGAGGAACAGGAGAAAAATGGCACCAAAAAAGTACGTCCCGATTTCGCGTTTCGAGACACCTTCCCACCAAAGCTTGAGTTTTTCCTGCTCCTGCTCCCAGAAGTTCATTATGTTCACTCCCCTGTCCTCCGGGAAAAGTGCCGGAAGGGACGGTTATTGTTATCGATTTCTATCTGTTTCTATCTTTAAGTATATAAGGCGCGGGCTCTGCGGGCAATAGCAGGAGGACTGTCAGGTCAGAAGATGGTCATAAATTTTTCTGACGGATTCGATGTCCTTCATCTTGAAGGGCGCAAGCTGGCGTGTCAGGGATCCGACGATAGAATGCTTCATCAGGAAACGGCGCGCTTCCTCTCTCGTCTCTTCGCCGCCGTTTTTGACGTAGCCCCGTTCGAGGGCGTCCGCTCTTTCGCAGGCTTCGGGATAGTTTTCGCGGTAGATTCCCTGAAGAAGGAGAAGGAAATCGAGTGCTTTCTGCGTAGCCGGGTCCTGGGAGTACATGCGGTTTTCCCAGTCAAGGAAATGGATGACTCCGTCGTTCCATGTGATGTCGCGGAGAGCCGGACGGCCATGGACGATGCCGTTCTTGTGGAGGGCAGCGAGCGCTGCACCCGCCTCTTCCAGGATGAGTTCCTTCTCTGCTTCGGACTTGTCCGAGTCGAGCCAGTTCTTTACGGTAGGACCCCCGTCCTTTGTTACCATGTAATTTGGTGTCAGGACTTCGATTTCCGGAACGAGGTCAGGATTATTTCTCCCGGCAATCGTCATGCGGGCGATTTCATAATAAAATTCCTTTTCGACAGAGTACTTCACAAGCTGGTTTCTTCCATTCCCCAGCTTTCTTTTGATCCAGTACTTCTGGTCGTCCAGTGTAAAATTCAGGACGCGGTCAGAGTGTCTTTCCGAGATCAACCTGTCCGCCATTCGTCTCAAACGTTCCGTTAAAGTTTCTTCCATCTTCCTTTGTCTCCTGTATCTTTCAATCATGCATTTACCCTTTATTTTAACATGTGGAGTGTTTCTCGTCAGCAGGGAGGAAGGAAATGGGATAGAGAGAATTAAACGGGAGGGAAATTAAAACCATACTACCGGACTTCGTCCGCGGAAATACAACTCATCCATTTACTTATTAACTTCTGTTTTCGCGCAGCCCTTTTTAGAAACTGCACCCCTTTCGCCCTTCGGGCACCTTCCCCGTCTGGGAAGGCAAGTATAAATGCCGGCCCCGTTCCTCTCTCTCCGCCCTTCTAAAATAAGGATTTTTTATGGATTGATTGCCTTTTCATAACATTTCTTTATTTATTTTAATCATATAATTTAGTGTTTTATACTCTTTTTCGATTTACATTTCTTTAATCTATGATAAATTTCGATTTACATTTCTTTAATCTATGATAAAATAGCATAAAATACGTTTCACTCTGCAGTAAAGATGGGGTATCGCTTATGAAAAAATCATCACAGGAATCTTCCCGCGAGTTTATCTCGATCGGGCTCATGCTTTTCGCGCTGTTTTTCGGCGCAGGGAATATGATTTTCCCGGTATTCTTGGGCCAAAATGCTGGCTGGAATACGCCCTGGGCTACGATCGGCTTCCTGATTACGGGTGTCGGCCTTCCTTTTGCGGCTGTGCTTGCGATTTGTTATTCGGGAGCAGGTCTTAAGGATCTGGCTTCGCGTGTCCATCCGGTGTACGGTGTGCTGTTCAGCTCTCTTCTGTACCTGACGATCGGACCGTTCTTCGCGATTCCCCGTACGGCTACGGTTTCTTTTGAAATTGCGGCGGCTCCATTCCTGACGGATGCACAGAAAACAATCGGGCTGTATGTCTTCGTTTTCATTTTCTTCCTTCTGTCCTGGTGGCTGGCTGTCACTCCTTCCAAGCTTGTTCCGCGTATCGGCAAGGTCATCACGCCGATGCTGCTTCTTTTCCTCTTCATTCTGATCGGTTCTTCTATCCTCTTCCCGATGGGACCATGGATGGAACCTTCCGCTGCTTATTCGGCTCCGTTGAAGGCTTTCACGAATGCACTGGTTGAAGGCTACAACACGATGGACTGCCTGGCTGGTCTTGTCTTCGGCGTCATTGTCGTGGAATCGATTCGTTTCTTCGGCGTAAAGACGAATGAGGAAGTGGCTCGTTCTGCTATGAAGTCCGGCCTCATTTCCACATTCTTCATGTTCATCATCTATGCATCCCTGGTCGTTCTGGGCGCTGATTCTGTCAGTGTTCTGGGCCATATGGAAACAGGCGCTCCGGTTCTTTCCGGCGCTTCTGCTTACTACTTCGGCACTTCCGGTGCTGTCCTTCTGGGACTCATCGTCATCCTGGCATGCCTCACGACTTCCATCGGCCTGATTGCTTCCTGCGCTGCTTATTTCCATCAGCTCTTCCCGATGCTGCATCGTCAGACCTGGGCTGCTCTCTTTGCAGGCTTCTCTTTCCTGATCGCTCTCTTCGGTCTTTCTGCCATCATCAAGGGCGCTATCCCGGTACTGCTTTTCCTGTACCCGCTGGCTGTTTCCCTGATCATCCTGACATTCCTCGACAAGCGTTTCGGAAGAAGCCAGAAGGTCTATGCGCTGGCAACGGCTTTCACCTTTGTTCCGGCTCTCTATGACGGACTGAAGATGCTGAAGCTCACGACTCCGGCTATGGATCAGTTCATGCATTCCCTGCCGCTTGCTGAATACGACATGGCATGGACGCTCTTCTTCATCACAGGCTTCGTCCTCGGATTCATCTGGCACAAGGCTGCTGACAAGGCGCCTGCCACAGCAGAATCCCATTAAGTATATACACTTTCAAATTTCTAAAATTTTTCTAAAATATACACGATATTTCCTTTGACATTCTCATTTTCTCATGCTAGAATATCTCTAAATCATTAGAGACAAGGATCGGAATCAGGCTGGGGATCTTCTCAGAGAGGCGATGGATGGTGCAAATCGCTGAAGTTGAATCAGCCGCGTCACCCGTGAGTTCCTTTTTCGTACTCCATTTGGAGGCAGGGAAAGGCGGAAGCCCCGTTAGCAGCGAATTGAGTAATTGGACAAGGTGGTACCTCACAGCATATGTGCCCTGTCGGAGTTTTTCCGGCGGGGCTTTTTCGTACCCACCGGAAGTAGAAGGCGAAACCTTCGGAAAAGGAGATGTTATTATGGAGAAATCTAAGAATTCCTTCATCGCCATCGGGCTGATGCTGTTCGCGCTGTTCTTCGGCGCCGGCAACCTGATTTTCCCGGTATTCATGGGGCAGAATTCAGGTGTGGAAACGATTCCCGCTACAATCGGCTTTCTGATCACGGGCGTGGGTCTTCCGATTCTTGGCATTGCGGCCATCGGTTACTCCGGGGACGACCTGCAGAAACTGGCTTCCCGTATCTGCACACCATACGCCATTTTCTTCACCGTCGCCCTGTACCTGACCATCGGGCCTGCCTTCGCTATCCCCCGTACAGCTACGACATCTTTTGAAATCGCCTTCGCGCCGCTATTCTCGGAAGAAAACCGTCAGATGGCACTCTATGGCTTCGCTTTCGTCTTCTTCGCCGTTTCCTGGTGGCTCTCCGTCACCCCGTCGAAACTGGTCGACCGTATCGGCAAAGTCATCACTCCGGTTCTTCTGGCATTCCTTGCCCTGCTCTTCATCTGCGCAGCCATCGCTCCAATCGGCCCCTGGCAGGCCGCTTCGAAGGACTACATCGATCCGATGAAAGCTCTTTCCCAGGGATTCCTTGACGGCTACGGCACCATGGACGCCCTCGCCGCTTTCGTATTCGGCATCATCGTCGTCAATTCCGTCCGCCAGTACGGTGCCACAACGAATGAAGAAATCGCATTCATGACCCTGCGTTCCGGTCTCATCGCAGGCCTCTGCCTCGGCATTATTTACGTATTCCTCTGCTTCATCGGCGCCTCCTCTGTCTCTGAACTGGGACATCTGGAAAACGGTGCTGAAGTCCTCGTAGGCGTTGCACTTCACTACTTCGGTTCTTACGGCAGTCTCATCATGGGCGTCATCGTCCTCCTCGCCTGCCTAACCACAAGCGTCGGCCTCATCACCGCATGCGCTGAATACTTCGGCCGCCTGATTCCGGTCCTCTCTTACAAAATCTGGGTGACCGTCTTCGCATTCGCTTCCTTCTGCGTTGCACTCTTCGGCCTGACCACCATCATCCATGCCGCTATTCCGGTCCTGATGTTCCTCTATCCGCTGACGATCTCCCTCATGATCCTCACCTTCACGGATAAACTCTTCCACGGCCACAGAGCTGTCTATGCCTGCGCTACCCTCTTCACCCTGATCCCGTCCCTCTACGACGGCATCCACACCGCAGGCCTCCAGATCACCACACTCGACAACGTCATGTCGAACCTTCCGTTCGCACACTACGGCCTCGCATGGGTTACCTTCTGCGCCGCCGGCTACATCGTAGGCCTCATCATCGCCCACATGTCGCCGTCTAAAGAAAAGACTGCATAAGGAAATAGAAAAAGGAGAGGGCTGTGACAAAATGTGTAATCATTTCGTCACAGTCCCTTTTTCTATTGGAATATTCCAGTAAAGGATTATCTAACAAATGTATTTATTGGGTCTATCTGAAAATTTCAAAACCTCGCTGCGCTCGAGAACTACTGTATCCGTCGCCTCCGGCGACACCTTCTACTTTCGGAGCAAGGTTAACACCCTTAAACCGAACTTCGTTCGAGAAAAGGAAAAAGCAGAGTTTTAACGGATTTTGTCACATCCCCTTTTTGTGGGGGAACATGGTAAGACCCGATAGCAAAGAGAGAGTAAGCCGGACAACCAGCCTGATGGCTGGAGAAATGCTCTATCCGTTTACACCTTCCCTTCCCAGGGCAAGGTCAAGACCGGCCTACGGCCCTGGTAATCGTCCCTAACCGTCACTCCTCATTTTCAGTTAATACCCCATTTTTTGTTTTGATTGTTCTTCATTTGCAAATTGTTCCTGCATGATTCTATAATAGGTAAAATATATTACTTTATTAATGAATCAAGATTTCAGGATTTTTTCTTCAAGGAGGAGTTATGGATAGACAGGATTCTCTTCGGAAGTGGATTTTCTCGGCGCTTTTGGTGGCGGCGGGGGTGCTGCTTTCTCCGCTTTTTTCTTTCCCTCTGGGTGTGACGAGGGCTTTTCCTTTGCAGCATATGATTAATATTTTCCTCGCGGTTCTTTGCGGGACAAGGTTCAGTACGTCGGCTGCGTTCGGGACGGCTTTGATCCGGAATATTCTTGGCACGGGCAGCCTCCTGGCTTTCCCGGGTTCCATGATCGGTGCTTTCCTTTCTGGTTATCTTTACAGCAAGACGCAGAAGCTCTGGTGCGCTGTGCTTGGTGAATTCGTCGGGACTTCGATTATCGGCGGCCTGGTTTCCTATCCGATTGCCGCTCTTCTCATGGGTTCTTCGAAGGGTGCGCTCTTCTATGTGTCCCTCTTCTCCATTTCCTGCGGCGCCGGCTGCGTCATCGCTTTCTGTGTTTTAAAAAGTGCTCGCTTAATTCAAACAGAATTACTCAAAAACAGATAACATCTTTATCTATAAGTCTCTATAAACTATTATTTATAATAATAAAATCTCATGCTTAGCGTATATTTTTTTCCGCAGAAAACTTCGATTTTCTGCGGTTTTTTCGTGCTCTGACTATGAGTCAAAGTTTTAGCACCTGCTGTTAACTGCTATTGACACCCCTCTAAAATAAAATGTATAATGTTTTAGTTTCTAAAGTATTTTATCACTCAAAGTGAGTGTTTTGTATAAAAATAATCCTGGGAAGGATTGATAAGGGAGTTTCCACTGGGAGGGATATCCCTGGAAAAGAGGGGAATTTTATGAAGCACCGTCTACTGAAAGCCGCGGCCGCCGTCGTATTTACGTGCGCCGCGTTCCATGTACAGGCAGCCAATCCGTTCACGGACGTCGATACGAACTCCTGGGCTTACCAGGCAGTTTCCAAGCTGTCCGCTGAAAACGTCGTCGAAGGATATCCGGACGGCACGTTCCGCGGGGAAAAGAATATTTCCCGTTATGAAGTTGCACAGATCATTGCGCGCCTTGTCGCAAGAAAGGACAGCCTGACTGCTGATCAGCAGGCTACCGTCGACAAGCTCGCTCAATCTTATAGAGACGACCTCGCCAATCTTGGCGTCCGCGTCACTGAACTTGAAAAGAAGACCGGTCACACAGAACTCATCACTGAACTCCGTATTCAGGATGTCGACCGCTATGGCAATATTTTCAAAGGTCACACGGAAAAGGACAATGAGCTCAGCACCCGCGTCCGCCTGAATACGATCACCACCGTCAATGACAGAAGCACCGTTTACGGACAGCTCGAAACCTTCCTCGGTTTCTCTGGAAATGATGTGTACAGTGTCAACAAGTACAGCTATAACTCTGATGGCTCCCGCTATCAGAATAATGGCTACGGCGAAGGTGAAGTCCATCTGAACCGCTTATGGACGACCTACCAGTTCGGACCGAAGCAGGATACGACAGGGCTTCCATTCGGACCGTCCAAGAACCTCATCGGTATCGGCCAGTTCCCCGTCAAGATGGGCGTCACTGGCTACACCTATGATGGCGAATTCAAGGGTGCATTCCTTACCCTTGGCGATTACAGAGAAGGCGGCCACTTCACGCTCGCATACGGCCGCGCAACAAACATCAACGTCGACTACACGGCGCCAATGATGCATGGATTTGGAATAACGAATGATGAAGTTACCGATCTCGCTAACAAAATGGCAACTCTAACTGCCTACAATCAGGCCGTTGCTGCTGGCCTTAACAGTCAGCAGACCGCAGCAGTCATTTCACAAGCTCAACAAAAGGTTGCAGCCATAACTTCTCAACTTTACAGCAACGACGCTCAGACAAGAGCAACCGCAGCTGCAACGATAAAAGGCATGATTGCAGCCAGCGGCTCTGATCTGGCATCCATGGCCAATGACCTCGTAGCTACCGCTGACGGCAATATCGCTCTCACTCTTTACCCGATGGGCGATAAGGTCCAGATGGCATGGGGCGAAGATGAAGATGTACCGATTGCTTACGCATCCTACATCTACAAGAAACCGCAGCAGTATGAATTCCATGTCTACGGCATGAGAGCCGTCGGACCAGTCAGCCACATCGTCGCTGCTTACGGCCTTGCAGGACAGTACTACGTCACCCCGATGTGGAACGTCCACGCTGAATACGTCAAGAACATGAGAAAGCTTCCGCTGAACAACGAGCGCCCGTACTCCTTCAACTACGGCGTCGCTTACGGCACAGCTGATGTACTGAAAGCCAAGTCCTACTCCATCGGCCTTGACTACATCTACAGCCAGGCAGGCACCTACTTCGGCGGATCTACCAATGACATCGCCGACCAGTACATGGGCCATGTCTACAAAGACTGGAGAGGCAGAAGCAACGTCCCGGCTTACTTCGCCGACAAGATGGACGCAGTTCTCGATGGCACCGACAACCCGAACAGAAACTACGGCGGCGCGAAATTCTTCCTCGCCAAAGCAGCCTACGTTCCAATGAAAGGCCTCATCATCGAAGCCAACTACGGCTTCAACGCCCAGGACATGGGCGGCAAGAAGATGGACAACATGTTCCTCCTCAAAGCCACCGCCTATATTAAATAAGAAATAAAAAGAAACCCCGGAAAGCCGAAAGGCCCGGGGTTTTTGATTGTGATTTTTCAGAGAGCGGCACGAGGCCTCATGGTTTTCCATCGAACGTAGTTCGGTTTAAGGGTGTCAGAGCTCACCCCGTAGGGGGAGCTAATTGCCTTTGACCTTGCTCTGGAAGAGAAGGTCGGGATAAGATTACGAAAGGTTTCAAACAAATAAGAGTCGAGCTCTTTCTTTTATTCCTCGTGAAGCTGCCCCCGACGGAGGGAAGTGGCGCCGTTAGGCGACGAAAGGGGTGCAGTAAATAGGAAAGGACATCAGCGGTAGCACCACAAATGTCTCATAAGTTAGTGTACGGGGCGGATGAGTTGCATTTCCCAGGACATGGGCCGGTTGTACGGTTTTATCATATTTTACGTTTCCCACGAGCGAAGCGAGGTCGTGTGGTTTCGAATAAACACCGGACAACCTCGCTAGCGCTCGTGGAACTACACCCCTTTCTGCCGCATTCGCGGCGTCCTTCCCCGACGGGCAGGTCAAAACCTTCCGTACCGGCACTTAACGATATTATCACTATCATTTAAATACGAACCGTAAATGACAATCGTAAAATACTCATTCGATACTATCCGTCAGCAACGAAGCGGAGGACTTTAATCTCCCCGTCGGGGGAGAATGGTCAGCCTATCTTTTTACTGTTGCTGACAAAAGGGGTGCAGTATTCATTGGTTTTTATAAAAAGGTTCCATCGAGCCCCGCGAGGTTGTATGGTTTTATCTTCTTTCCCTCGCATCAGCGAGGTCGTATGGTTTTTCATAGCTGTATGGTTTTATCATATTTCTCCCACGCAAAACCCGCCGCAGTCCAATTCCTGCG
>NZ_FR896468.1:14105-14643 GCF_000435155.1 Dialister sp. CAG:357
GCGGGTTTCCTTACTATTTCCTTATTTCAAGTTTGTCTTGAAGAATTCTGCAATCTTGGCGAATGGGATGACGTCCATATGATCGTAGAGGTCGGTGTGGACGGCGCCCGGGATGATGAGGAGTTCTTTGTTATTTCCTTTCATCTTCTTGTAGACGTCTTCGCTGAAGTAGCGGGAATGGGCTTTTTCTCCATGGATGAGGAGGACGGGTGTCTCGATTTCATCGGCGTAGATATTGATCGGCATGCCGGCGAAGTCCGGGAGGGAGCTCAGTGTCGCACCTGTGGTGGAGCCGAAGGATCTCGGGCTGTAGCCTCTCTTTGTCTGTTACAGGCAATTACGTTTCCCTGGCCTTGTGGGCGGCAGCGACGATATCCGCTGCTGTGAGGCCGTATTTCTTTAAGAGGTCGGCCGATGAGCCCGATTCGCCGAAGGTGTCCTGAATGCCGACGAATTCCTGGCGGACAGGATAGCGGCGCACCAGCGTTTCAGCTACGGCCGAGCCCAGGCCGCCGATGACGGAGGCTTCTTCTGCCGT
>NZ_FR896468.1:14679-15201 GCF_000435155.1 Dialister sp. CAG:357
AGCCTGTTTGGCGGGCTGCTTTGTCGATGAGGTCTGCATCGATGGGCTTCAGCGTAGGCATGTTGATGACCATGGCCTGAATCCCTTCTTGGGCCAGCGTGTCTGCTGCTGCCAAGGCTTCTGCCGTCATGCGGCCTGTGCCGATGAGGGCTACGTCTGAACCGTCACGGAGGATTTCCCCCTTGTTCCAATGGTAGGTACTGCCGCTTTCATGAATATCCGGTACAGCGTCCTTGCCCAAGCGGATGTAGACCGGTCCTTTGTGGGCAATGGCGGCTTTGACAGCTTCTTCCGTTTCCCACGCGTCAGACGGATTGATGACCGTCAGGTTGGGCAGGCTGCGCATAATGGCCAGGTCTTCTACGGCCTGATGGGTGGCCCCGTCGGAGCCAATGGTGAGACCGCCGTGGCTGACGATGATCTTGACGTTCAGGTTGGGCAGGCAAATGGAATTACGTGTAATTTCAAAACCCCGTTCTGTAAAGAGGGCGTACGAGCCGGCCAGAGGGATCTTGCCGACGG
>NZ_FR896468.1:15285-21626 GCF_000435155.1 Dialister sp. CAG:357
GAAGAACCGTTCCGGTGCCTTGTTCTTGAACTTTTCTGCCCGTGTCGACGAGGCAATATCCGCATCGACGACGACGACGTCCGGATTTTTATAGATTTCCGTTTCCAGGACATGACCGTATGCATCCCGTGTTGATTGTGCCATCAGCCTTCACCTCCCAGTTCCTTCAGTGCCGTTGCGGCATCCTTGGCATCTAAGGCTTTATTGTGCCATTCCTTGTTATTTTCCATAAAATCGACGCCCTTGCCCTTGACCGTTTCGGCAATGATGACCGTCGGCTGGCCTTTGTGGGCCAGGGCTTCCTGCAAGGCGCTTTTGATTTGCGTAAAGTCGTAGCCGTTAATGGTAATCGTGTGCCAATGGAAATCGCGGAATTTAGCGTCGATAGGCATGATGTTCATGACGTCTTCCGTCGTGCCGCCTAGCTGCAGCTTATTATGGTCGATGATGAGTGTCAGGTTATCGAGCTTGAAGTGGGCACTGGTCATAGCCGCTTCCCAGATAATGCCTTCTTCAATTTCTCCGTCGCCGCAGAGGACATACGTATGCCAAGCGGCATGGTCGAGACGGGCGCCGAGGGCCATGCCGTTACCGGCCGACAGGCCTTGGCCCAGAGAGCCTGTAGACATGTCGATGCCCGGCGTGCGGTTCATATCCGGTACGCCCTGGAGCATAGCACCGCACTGGCGCAATTGCCAAAGCTCTGCTTCCGGGAAAAAGCCCTGCAGCATAAGCGTGGCGTAGAGGGCCGGTGCGGCATGGCCCTTGGACAGGATGAGCCGGTCCCGGTCAGGCCAATGGGGCTTTTGGGGATCGACATGCATGAATTCGCCGTATAATACCTGCAGTATTTCGACGATAGACAGAGAACCACCGGGATGGCCGGCGCCTGCAGCAGCCAGCATCTTGACGACGTACGAGCGCACCTCGGCGGCCCTGTGCGTCAGTTCTTCGTTAGTCATACGATTCATCTCCTTATGAAAACAAAATCATATATAGCATACGTACAGCATAGACCTTTTTGGCCCTGCCGTAAAGTGTCGGCACGCCGGGATCGGCAGTGTTAAACAAACTATAACTTCCTGGGAAACTGCTTGACAATATGGGCCGTTTAGCCTATTATATGCGGATGATATATGGCGCCGCACGACGGTGCCGGAAAGTTTCAATGTCCCTTTCTTTGGGGCAGGAGGAAATATATGGATGTACTGAAATACGGGCGGTCCCTGTCGCCGGCGCAGATCATCGTGTACAGCTTTGCGCTCTTTATCCTGGCCGGGACGGCCCTGCTTATGCTGCCTGCAGCCACTGTCGATGGCGCCGGTGCGACCTTTACGGATGCCCTCTTTACGATCGTTTCCGCCGTCTGCGTAACGGGCCTTTCCGTACAGGATACGGGGACCTACTGGACCTTCTTCGGTCAGGCGGTCATTCTTTTTGCCATTCAGGTCGGCGGCCTGGGCGTCGTCACGGCGGCCATTTCCCTGACCGTCTTTTCAGGCTGTAAGATCGGCCTCATGCAGCGCAATACCATGCAGGAAGCACTGGCGGCGCCACAGCTCAAGGGCATCGTCCAGCTGGTGCTCTTCATCCTGAAGTATGTCGCCATCATTGAGCTCGTAGGCACACTGCTTTTGTATACGGTCTTTGCGCCGCAATACGGCTGGGTCACCGGCTGGTGGTATGCTATGTTCCACGCCATTTCGGCCTTTTGTAATGCCGGCTTTGATATTATGGGACCGGCTGGCGGCGGCTCCCTTACGACGTATGAATTCAACCCTGTCGTCAACACGGTCATCATGCTGCTCATCATCATCGGCGGCCTGGGCTTTATGACCTGGGCCGATGTGCGTACCCACGGCTTCCACATCCGGGCGTACCGCCTGCAGTCCAAGATCATCCTGATCATGACGGCTGTGCTCATCATCGTGCCGACGCTCATCTTTTACGCTACGGAATTTGGCCAGAACCACGATACGATGTACCTCTTCCCGGCCATGTTCCAGGCCGTGACGACGCGTACAGCCGGCTTTAACAGCGTCGATCTCATGACCCTTTCCGAATCCAACCGGGCTATCCTGATCCTGCTCATGCTCGTCGGCGGGGCGCCGGGCTCGACGGCCGGCGGCATTAAGACGACGACGGCCTTTGCCCTCTTGGCATCGGTGTGGGCCATGATGCGGCGCAGCTCCGATATTTCCTGCTTTGGCCGGCGTATTTCCGAGGATACACTGCACAAGGCAACGGTGCTCTTCATGATGTATCTCCTCTTGATCATCTTCAGCACCATCTTCATTTCCGCCTTGGATGATTTTTCCATCCTCGATTCGTGTTTTGAAACGGTTTCGGCTATTGCGACAGTAGGCCTTTCTATCGGCATTACAGATCAGCTGAGCACGCTCTCTAAGTATATTCTGATCTTCCTTATGTTCTTTGGCCGTGTCGGTGCCTTGACCTTTGTCTTTGCCGTTCACTCCAAGTTTGACGGCACGCGCAGCCATTACGTCAAGGAAGACGTCGTTATCGGTTAAGAAAGAAGGACAACCACGTGAAATCTATTTTAATCATCGGCTTAGGCCGTTTTGGCAGCCATATTTGCATGATTCTCCATGACATGGGTCATGAAATCCTCGTCGTCGACACGTCAGAAGAACGGGTACAGAAAATGCTGCCCTATGCGACGAACGGCCTCGTTGCGGACAGCACGGACAAAAGCTTCCTCGAATCTCTGGGGATTCCTAATTTTGATATTTGCCTGGTGACCATCGGTGATGATTTCCAGAGCTCTATGGAAACGGCGGCACTCCTCAAGGACTTGGGCGCTAAGCTCGTCGTATCCCGTGCCTCCCGGGGGATTCATGAAAAACTCTTGCGCCGCTGCGGTGCTGACGTCACGGTCTACCCGGAAAAGCAGACGGCCTTTCTGACAGCCCTGCGCTACGGCTCGGATTCCCTCTTTGAATACTTCATCATCAGCAAGGATTACGCCGTTTGTGAAGTGGCCATTCCCCAGGCCTGGATCGGCAAGACCGTTGGTGATCTGAATATTCGCAAAAACTACCATATCAATATCCTGGCCCTCAAGAAAGGCGAAGAGCTTACGGCTGAAATCACGCCGCAGACGGTCTTTACGGAAGATCACACGATTCTCATCTTGGGTAAAAAGGAAACACTCGAACAATTCTATTGAGCTTAGCATATAGGAAAAGACCTGCATAACGCGCTATGCAGGTCTTTTTGTAAGAAATTCTCAATATCGTTGTAATAACAACAGATTCATTTTTCTCCCTATCGTATACTACAGCCATAAGGATGAAGCAGTCCTAACAAGCTAGATAAAATACCAACCGGAAACGGTGAAGGGAGCGATATATATGAGCTTTATCGATTGGCAGGACAAAATTAAGGATTTTAAAAAAGTAGACGTACGGGGCATTCAGGGAAACTTCTTTCCCGGACTGAAACAGCAGGCAGCCAAGCTGCCCGTTGGCGCCGGCCTGGAAGTGGTCCAAAACTTTGACCCCATTCCCTTGTACGAAGTTATGCAGGAATTAGGCTTTGAATATCATACGGAACAGACCGGTGATGCTGATCATGCGTACTTCTATAAGACGACGGCTAGCAGTGATCCCGGTGACATTCCCATGCGCCCGGCCGCACTGACCAACATGCCCCTCATCGATGATGAACTGGGCAAGCTGTCCGTCTCCTTCTGGGATCTCACCTGGAATGATTCGAAACGCTTTTTGCCCTATGAATTCCGTCTCCTCTTGTCCCCGACCAATGCCGTCGGTGCCGGCCGCATGCGTCAGGCTACGCAAGAATTGGTCAAAGCCTATATCCACGGCTTGCCGTCAGCTGCCCTGGACGACGTCTTTGAACTCTTGGCGTGGAACCAGAGGATCGGCTTCTTCAGTTCTGAAATCGGTCCGTCCACCCTGTTCCAGGCTTATAAGACCGTAAGAAACCTGGAAAAACAGGGGAAGAGCCGGGCAGAAATCGGCGCTGTCCTGAAGGAAAAATTCGGCGAAAAGAATCCCGACATAAAAGTTCAGTAACAACGTATTCTAGATAAAATGCGTGAGATAGTGTATACTAAACAATAAGTATAACTATTGGAATTTCAAAGAGGCAAGTGTTATGAGAAAACATGTAAAAGGTAATGTCAGCTGGATTGGCTATGTCGATTGGGAACTGGAAAGCTTCCACGGCGATGATTATTCGATTTACAACGGCTCCAGCCAGAACGCCTATCTGATTGAAGAAGAAAAGACGGTCCTCGTCGATACGATCTGGGTTCCCCATCGTTTCGACTTTATCGAAAACCTGAAAAAGGAAATCGATCTGCACAAGATCGACTACATCATTGCCAACCACGGCGAATGCGACCATTCCGGCGCCTTGACGACGCTCATGGAAGAAATTCCTGATACGCCTATTTATTGCACGGCCAACGCTGTCCGCAGCATTGAAGGCCAGTACGGCAAACGGGGCTGGAATTTCCACGTCGTCAAAACCGGCGACAGCCTCGACATCGGCAATGGCAAAAAGCTTATTTTCGTAGAAATGCGTATGCTCCATTGGCCTGATTCCATGGCAACGTACATGACCGGCGACAACATCCTCTTCTCTATGGATGCCTTCGGCCAGCACTATGCCGTAGAAGAACTGTTCAACGACAAAGCCGACCAGTGTCTCCTGAACCGCGAAGCCATGAAATACTTCGCCAACATCCTCAACCCCTTTGCCCCCATTTTGACAAAGAAACTCGAAGAAATCGGCAAACTCAACCTGCCCATCGGAATGATCGCTCCGTCCCACGGTGCTATTTGGCGCACCGATCCCTTGCAGATCGTCGAAAATACGCCCAGTGGGCTGATGCCTACCAGGAAAACCAGGTTACCATTGCCTACGATACCATGTGGAACGGCACAGAATCCATTGCCCACAAGATCGCTTCGGAAATCCATGCCCAGAGCCCGGATACAGTCGTCAAGGTCTTCAATATTGCCAAGTCCGATAAGAATGAAGTCATGACGGAAGTATTTAAATCCAAGGCCATTGCCGTCGGTTCGCCGACCGTCGGCTGCAGCATCCTTTCCAGTGTTGCCGGCTGGCTGGAATTCCTGAAACAGCTGAAGTTTAAGAATAAGAGAGCCGCTGCCTTCGGCTGCTATGGCTGGAGCGGTGAATCCGTCAAAATTCTCCAGGCTAAATTGAAAGAAGCTGGCTTTGACGTCATTGACGACAATATCCGGTCCCAGTGGAATCCGGAAGAAAGCGATTACGCCGCTGTACCGGAACTGGTAAAACACCTCTTAGGTTAACACCCATACCTCCTCTCACGTAGTGTCAGGGCACGGTCGTGCCGGGTTATCCCGGCGCGGCCGTGCTTTTTTTGTCAGCCTAAGATGATGTTGTCGATAAGGCGCGTCTTGCCAATGCGTACGGCCAGGGCAAGGAGGCTCTTTTCATCGACCGTTTCGATTGCTTCAAGGGCCGGGAAAGAAAAGAGATCTACGTAGTCGATAGCGGCTAGCGGTTCCCCTGCGATTTCTTTCGTGACCAGCGCCTTCAGGACGGCTGCGTTGCGTTCGCCCTTTTCATAGGCGTCCTTTGCCAGGCGCAGGCTGCGCGACAAGACGAGAGCTGCCGTCTTTTCCTCCGGCGACAGATAGACGTTGCGCGAGCTGCGGGCCAGGCCGCTTTCTTCCCGCACGATGGGGACCATGTTGATATGAACCGGCAAGTTCAGATCCTGGACAAAGCGGCAGACAACGACGACCTGCTGGGCATCCTTTTGGCCGAAAAAGGCTTCGTCTGCCTGGGTAATGTTAAAGAGCTTCGTTACGACTGTGGCGACACCGCGGAAGTGGATAGGCCGCTGGGCACCACAGAGCTTGTGTGTGATATCGCCGTCGACGTTGACGTACGTACAAAAGCCCTGGGGATACATGTCTGCCGCTTGCGGATGAAAGACGGCATCGACGCCGACGCTTTCGAGCTTCCGGCAGTCTTCTTCAAAACGGCGTGGATAGGCGTCAAAATCTTCATTGGGGCCGAACTGGGTTGGGTTGACGAAGACCGATGCGATGACGAAATCCGTCGCTTCTTTTGCCGCCCGCATCAGCGTCAGATGGCCTTCATGTAAGGCTCCCATCGTGGGTACCAGGCCGATCCGGCGGCCTTCCTGCTTCAGGCGCAGGGCAAATTCCTGCATTTCTTTGACTGTGCGAAAAATCTTCAAGGTTCATACACTCCTTTTGATGGTTTTGGGGCAAAAGAGTATAAAAAAAGGGTTATAGGGCAAAACGTGTTGGTAAAAATTTATATTATGCTTG
>NZ_FR896469.1:0-21395 GCF_000435155.1 Dialister sp. CAG:357
CTATAAAAACAACACGAAATGTCCTATAAGCCAATATATAAACGTGTTGGATAATCCACTAATCGAATATGCCAACACAAAAAGGACTTTGGCAAAATGATTACACATTTTGTCAAAGTCCCTTTCTTATTTCCTTATGAAATTACTGATGATCCTTCAGGTGCTTGATGCCCTTGTCAGCGATGTCGTGACGGTACT
Organism: Dialister sp. CAG:357; assembly: GCF_000435155.1. Taxonomy (NCBI): domain Bacteria; kingdom Bacillati; phylum Bacillota; class Negativicutes; order Veillonellales; family Veillonellaceae; genus Dialister; species Dialister sp. CAG:357. The sequence continues at coordinate 199 of NZ_FR896469.1, forward strand.
GCATGCCCATCCAGTGGATGCGGGAAACGCCCTTGTAGGCTTTTTCCTTGGCTTCTTCCAGCGTCGGGGCAATGGCGACAACATTCAGCACGCGGCCGCCATTGACGACGAATTCGCCGTTCTTCTTAGCAGTGCCTGCATGGAATACGATGCAGTCTTCCTTCTTGGCATCTTCAATGCCGCTGATGATTTCGCCGGATGTATGGGAAGCAGGATAACCGCCGGACGCCAGGACGACATCGACAGCATAGCCGTCTTTCCATGTCACTTCTTCATGTGTAAGTTTTCCGTTGACGCAGTCGAGCATGATTTGTGCAAGATCGCCATCGAGAAGCGGAAGTACAGCTTCTGTTTCCGGATCGCCGAAGCGGCAGTTGAATTCAACGACCTTCGGTCCTTCATCGGTGATCATGAGACCTGCATAGAGGCAGCCTTTGAATGGATATCCTTCCTTCTTCATGGCAGCTGCCATCGGACGGAGGATTCTTACATTGGCTTCTTCAATGAGTTCACGGGTCATGACCGGAGCAGGAGCATAGGCGCCCATGCCGCCGGTATTCGGGCCGGTATCCCCGTCGCCGATTCTCTTGTGATCCTGGGAGGAAACCATCGGAACGACAGTCGTTCCGTCGCAGAAGCAGAGAACGCTCGCCTCCTCGCCTGTCATGAATTCTTCAATGACAACGGAGCGGCCTGCATCGCCGAAGGAATTGCCTTCGAGCATATCCTTGACAGTATGGGTGGCTTCTTCCAGATCCTTGGCAATGATGACGCCCTTGCCTGCTGCAAGTCCGTCAGCCTTGATGACAATCGGGAAGGACTGTGTCTTCAGGTATTCGACAGCTTTGTCTTCGTCAGTGAATACTTCATAGGCGGCTGTCGGGATACCGTATTTCTTCATGAGAGATTTTGCAAAGCTCTTGGAGCCTTCAATGCGGGCTGCCGCTTTGGGCGGGCCGAAGAAAGCAAGTCCTTCTGCCTCGAACTGATCGGCAAGGCCTTCGGTCAGAACCGTTTCTGGTCCTGCTACGGTCAAATCGATCTGCATGAGTCTTGCGAAATCCAGAATATCTTCATTGCTCTTTACCGGAACGAGGGAGGCGATGTCTGCCATGCCTTCATTGCCCGGGACTGCATAAAGTTCTGTAACGGAAGGACTCTGGGAGAGCTTCCAAAGCAGCGCATGTTCGCGTCCGCCGCTTCCAATAACCAATACTTTCATTTAAACTTCCTCTCTTAGCTGTGACGGAAATGACGGTGACCGGTGAATACCATGGCAATGCCGTACTTGTTGGCCATATCGATGGATTCCTGATCCCTGATGGATCCGCCTGGCTGAATGACAGCGGTTACGCCTGCCTTGCCTGCGGCTTCAATGGTATCGCCGAACGGGAAGAATGCATCGGAGCTCATGACGGAGCCCTTGGATTTTTCTCCTGCTTCAGCAATGGCAATGTCAGCTGCGCCGACGCGGTTCATCTGTCCAGCACCGACGCCGAGTGTTACGTCCTTGCCGGTCAGAACGATAGCATTGGATTTGACATGCTTGACGATCTTCCATGCAAATTCCAGTGCCTGCCATTCTTCTTCTGTCGGAGCACGGTCAGTTACGACCTTGCAGTCTTTTCTTGTTTCAGCGCTGTTGTCCGGTGTCTGTACGAGAAGTCCGCCGGAAACCTTGTGCAGCTGGAGTTCTTCTTTTTCGGAAGATGGTACTTCGATCAGACGGATATTTCTCTTCGTGCTGAGGATGTCGAAAGCTTCCTTGGAGAATTTTGGAGCCATGACGACTTCGAAGAAAATCGGCTTCATAGCTTCAGCGGTTTCCTTGTCGCATTCACGGTTCATGGCAACGATGCCGCCGAAAGCAGATTTGCTGTCAGCGTCGAAGGCTCTCTGGAATGCTTCAAGAGCTGTGCTTCCAAGAGCGGTGCCGCATGGGTTCGTGTGTTTGACGATGACGCATGCCGGCTGGTCTTTCCATTCGCAGGCAAGATCCCATGCTGCTTCCATATCAACGATATTGTTGTAGGAAAGTTCCTTGCCGTGGAGCTGCTTGGCAGCAGCGATGCCGCCTGTTGCTTCCGGATCCTTGTAGAATGCAGCTTTCTGATGCGGGTTTTCGCCGTAGCGCAGGTCCTGCAGCTTGACATAAGCCATGCTGTAAATATCCGGCAGTGTATCGTTATCCCCATTAACCTGTTTTGTCAGATAGTCAGCGATAGCGCAGTCGTAAAGGCCTGTGTGGAGGAATGCCTTTCTGGAGAGGTCCAGACGGAATTCATCAGTCAGCTGGTCATTTTTAATTCTTTCAAGAATGTCATCATACTGCTTGGGATCGACGACAACAGCAACGTACTTGTAGTTCTTTGCTGCTGCACGGACCATGGACGGGCCGCCGATATCGATGTTTTCGATAGCTTCAGCTCTGGTGACATCAGGCTTTGCAATGGTTTCCCTGAACGGGTACAGGTTGACGGCTACGAGGTCGATGCCTGTAATGCCGTGTTCCTTCATGGCCTTGACATGTTCCGGGTTGTCACGGATAGCAAGGATGCCGCCGTGGATCATCGGATGCAGTGTCTTGACTCTGCCATCCATCATTTCCGGGAAACCGGTAACTTCAGAAACAGATTTTACAGGAATGCCTGCATCTGCGATTGCCTTCATGGTTCCGCCTGTGGAAATGATTTCCACGCCGAGTTCATGAAGTCCTCTTGCGAAATCTACAACACCTGTCTTATCAGATACGCTGATAAGCGCTCTTTTGACTGCCATTATAACTCCTCCTTTGTGAACGGCCCGTTTCCGGGCGATACTATGTGAATCTGAAATCATCAGATATTCAGTCTGAATTAATGGTGGCCGTGCATGCCGGAAACATGGTGCCCTTCAATCGTAAGCTCATCCCTGCAGTAAGCAGCGACAGCGCGGACGTAGGAAGGATGTTCCTGTTCCAGGATGCGGGCGGACAGCGTGTCTTCCGTATCATCATCATAGACGGGAACTGCAGTCTGCGTGATGATCGGGCCGTCATCAAGGCCCGTTCCGACGAAGTGGACCGTGCAGCCTGCGACTTTGACGCCGGCTTCAATGGCCTGTCTCTGGGCATGAAGCCCGCGGAAGCTCGGAAGCAGAGCCGGATGGATGTTGATGATCCGGTTCGGGAATGCATGAATCAGATTTTCTCCGCAGATTCTCATGTAGCCGGCAAGGCAGATGAGATCGGGCTTATATGATACAGCTGCTTCGAGGAGGGCATCATTGAAAGCTGCCTTGTTCTCGAAGGATTTTAATTCGATGACCGTGGAGGGTACATTCCAGCGCCTGGCTCTTTCAAGGACCTGCGCTCCTGCGTGATCACAGATGACGCCAACGACCTCTCCGTTGACTGTCCCGTTTTCGCAGGCTTCATGGATGGCTTCGGCGTTTGAGCCGCGGCCTGATGCAAATATTACAATTCTCTTTTTGTTCATACACGAAATCCTCAAAGTAAATAGTTCCTGTCTGCCAGTTCTCTGTTTTCAACAAAGACTGGTCTGACAAGCTGGCAGCATTCCATCCGAAGGCAGGAAATTTTGCCTGATTTTACGGTTGCCTTTCCTATGGAAATCCAACTGATTATAGCATTTATCTGATACGGGACGATACCTGGAGCGGCGCTCTGCGCCTCCCCGCCTGATTTCAGATATGGCTGACAAACTCTTCGAGACGGTTCATTGCCTCTTCGATTTTCTCATCGGATGCCGCATAGGAAATTCTTACGTATCCTTCGCCGCCGCTTCCAAAGACGGATCCCGGGATAATTCCCAGCCTGCCTTCCTTGGCCAGTCTTAATGCAAAAGCAAAGTCGTCTGTTCCGAATTCCTTCGGGATCTTGGCAAATACATAGAATGCGCCCTCCGGCACTGCCATTTCAAATCCCATCTTGCGCATGCGGCCCACCATATAATCTCTGCGGTGCCTGTATGCTTCCCTGAAGACAACCGGATCGTTATCTCCATGATTCAACGCTTCAACAGCAGCAGCCTGTGCGGAGTCATTGATGCAGGTCACCATAAATGCATGCATCTTTGTGACTGCACCGATTAGCTGGGAAGGTCCGGCCACGTATCCTAAACGATACCCGGTCATGGCATGGGACTTGGACAAGCCAGAAATCAGCAAAGTCTGTCCCGGAAGACGGGTTGCCAGGGATGAATGCTCCGCATCATAAGTCAGTTCGGAGTAGATTTCATCCGCCAGAACCAGCAGATGATGTTCTTTCAGGATTTCAGCCAGTTCATCGAGCAGCTTGGCCGAATAGGAACGTCCTGTCGGGTTCGACGGATAATTGAGGAGGATAGCCTTGACGCTGCTTCCTTCCTCTTCAAGCACCTTTTTCAGACGTTCCGGAGTCAGTACAAAACCCTCCGGAGCCGTATTGATCATGACGACCTCTGCTCCTGTAAGGGAAATGAGCGGGAAGTACAGAGGGAAAACCGGTGTCGGCACAAGGACCTTGTCTCCCGGATTCAGGAGAGCAAATGTGCAGGCAGCCAGTGCTTCTGTTGCCCCGACAGCAACTACGATTTCGGAAGCCGGATCATAGTCGACATTTCTTGTGCGTTTCAGATACGCTGCGATGGCTTCCCTAAGTTCAATCTTTCCGGCTGACTGGGAGTAATGGGAATCGTCTTCTGCAATGCTCTTGACCGCAGCCATTTTGACGTGGTCAGGCACAGCAAAATCCGGTTCGCCCAATGTTAATTTGATAATTCCCGGGACAGATGAAATTTCATTGTCAAATGCACGAATCGCTGACGGCGGTACCTCTGTCAGCTTCTGATTAATCATCCCGCTTAATTCTGAAATAACTGATGGCATACAATCTACCTCCTGTTTCCTGTCCATCGGGATCATGTCTCTCTGGAGGACAAATTCAGTTCTATTATAAAATTACTCTTCTGTAATCATGCGGTATTCTAAGAATTCAGTAATGGCTGTTATCCCCTTTTGGATAGCCCCTTCCTTAGGGCTCATGGAAGATTCATGGAGCTGGGCTCCGCCATCAACGCCCAGCCAGAACATGGTTCCCGGAAACTGATGCAGAAGATAACCGAAGTCCTCTCCTGTCATGGCAGGCGGCACTTCCTCATAGACTACATCAGGATTTTCCTGCATGAATCTGATGAAGCGCTTTGTCAGCACAGGATCATTCTCAACAGGGAAATATCCGCCCTGATTGAGTCCCAGCCTGACTTCCACTTCAAAGCTTCTCTCAATTCCTTCGCAGATTTCCTGAACACGTTCCTTGATCTTTTCGATCATCACCTGTGTCAGGCCGCGTATCGTTCCTTCAAGGCGCGCATGATCGGCAATGACATTCCTGATCGTGCCTGCCTCTAATTTTCCAAGGGTAATGACCCCGGATTCTATCGGATTGATCGAGCGGGAAATGATTGTCTGCACTTGCATGACAAGGGTGCTGGCAGCCACGACGGCATCCTTTGCATCCTGCGGGAATGCAGCATGGCCGCCCTTGCCGATCACATCGATATTGACTTCAGTCGTGCCGGCAAAGAGTGTTCCCATACGGCATCCGATAACCCCTGTCTGCATTTTCGGGTTTACATGGAGTCCGTAAAATTCATCCGGACGCCATTCTCCTTCGAAGAGGCCGAGTTCGTAGGCACGCTTTCCGCCTGCTTCGCTTTCTTCGGCAGGCTGGAAGAAAAATACCAGATTGTCCTTCGGCTGGTGGCTTGCAAAATAATCCAATACGCCAAGTGCGACTGTCATATGCATATCATGGCCGCAGGCATGCATTTTTCCCGGATGCTGCGATGCGTACGGAAGTCCTGTTTTTTCATCAACAGGAAGTCCGTCGATATCCGTCCTGTACCCGATTGTCCGGGACGGGTCGGATCCCTGCACTCTTACCAGTATCGCAGTCGGAAGCTCTTTCGGCTCCAGGATTTTCAAAAACTTCTGGTCCATCATGCCGATCACCTGCATGAGGAATGCATGTGTTTCCACTTCTTCCAGTGCGACTTCCGGTATCTGGTGCAGATGACGACGGATCGTGATCAGATCGTCCTCTTTGAGCATTACAGATTCCTCAATTCTTCTTCCAGACCGGTTTTTGATGTGGTCTTTGCGTCTACGTCCTTGATATAGCGGGCAGGAGATCCTGCTACTACGGTATGCGGAGCGACATCATGAATGACGATGGCTCCTGCGGCAACGACTGCGCCTTCACCGATGTGAACGCCTTCGATAACAACAGCATTGGCTCCGATCAGGACATCGTCGTCGACACGTACCGGTTCAGCAGATGCCGGTTCAACAACGCCTGCCAGTACAGTGCCTGCACCGATATGGCAATGCTTGCCGACAATAGCGCGTCCGCCGAGGATAGCTCCCATATCAATCATGGTGCCTTCTCCGATTTCAGCTCCGATGTTGATGATAGCTCCCATCATGATGACGGCATTGTTTCCGATCAGTACCTGATCGCGGATGACAGCGCCTGGTTCAATGCGTGCATTGATGTTCTTTGTATCCAGAAGCGGAACAGCAGAATTTCTAGCTTCATTTTCAATTCTGACTGCGTCAAAATCTTTTGCATGCTCATCCAAAAACGGCTTTACTTCTTTCCAGTCGCCAAAGAGGATTCCTGTCCTGCTTTCTACAAAGGCATCCACTCCCTCCGGATATGTCAGGGAGTCAAGGTTTTTTCCTTTTACATATACTTTGACAAATGTTTTCTTAGGAGCGCTGCCTATGAAATTGATGATGGACTGTGCATCTAATTGTGCCATAATATATCTCCTTTTCTTCTTATCTGCCTTGGGCCATGCCCTTTCCTAAAACCAGGTATTTTTATTATATCGAAATCGGGGTAAGAATCGTATTCCCCTGGATATATAATCATTTCAGGAAATTCTGGCACAAATTTTCAAGTTCGGCTGCCTTTCTTCCGCGCGGGCAGCTCATATTTTCAGATGGTTTTTAATGAAAAGCCAGACTCCGCTCAGAAGTCCGGCTATCATTTAAGGCAATTATTTATTAAACAAGCCGCCCGTCACAATGACGTCCTGGCTGCCTTCAGTAATTTCGCCGACTTCGTAAACCGGTTCATTGATGGAAGCGAGGATTTCCTTTGCCTTTTCTGCTTCCTCGCGGGTGAGAATCAGGAGCATGCCAAGACCGCAGTTGTATGTACGGTACATTTCATGTGGATCGACGCCTCCCAGATTCATCAGGAACGGGAATACAGGAAGCATCGGCCAGAGATCGGCATTCAGTACAGCGCGGGTGCCCTTTGGAAGGACTCTCGGGATGTTGTCGTAGAAGCCGCCGCCAGTGATATGGACGAGACCTTTGACGTCAGCGCCCTTCAGTACCGGCAGGACCGGTCTCGGATAGAGGCGGGTCGGTGTGAGGAGGACTTCGCCAAGAGGCTTATCGAAGCCTTCATACGTTTCCTTCAGGGACAGGTTGTTGTCCTCGATGATGCGGCGTACGAGGGAGTATCCATTGGAATGGACACCGGTGGACGGAAGTCCGAGAATGACATCGCCAGGAGCGATTGTTTCGCCTGTGATGAGGTCTTTCTTGTCAACGATGCCGACAGCAAAGCCAGCTACATCGTAATCGCCTTTGGCATAGAAACCTGCCATTTCAGCGGTTTCGCCGCCGAGGAGTGCGCAGCCGGATTCGATGCAGGCATTGGCAACGCCTTTGACGATTTCAGCCATCAGTTCTGGTTCGAGCTTTCCGGTAGCAATGTAGTCCAGGAAGAAGAGCGGTCTTGCGCCCTGTACGAGGACGTCATTGACGCTCATGGCAACGCAGTCCTGGCCGATGGTATCATGGATGCCCATTTCAATGGCAAGGCGCAGCTTTGTGCCTACGCCGTCAGTGCCGGATACGAGAACCGGATCATCTGTCAGTTCATCCTTCAGGCGGAAAAGGCCGCCAAAGCCTCCCAGATCTCCCAGAACGCCTCTGGTGTATGTTGCCTGGACTGATTCCTTGATCAGTTCCACTTCTCTTTCGCCAGCATCGATATCAACGCCGGCTTCCGCGTAAGTCAGGCCTTTTTTCTTTTCAGTCATGTCCCTATTCACCCTTGTCCTATTCTTCCTCTTCCATGCCGCCCAGACCGTTGTTCGGTACGGGTTCCGGATAAATGCCGTCAAAGCAGGCAAAGCACATATCCGTCTTCTTCAGTTCGGAAATCGATTCAGCGAGGCCTTCCTGCGAGAGGTAATGGAGCGCATCGGCGCCGATCATCTTGCAAATTTCCTCTGTTGGATACTTAGCGGCGATCAGCTGCTTTCTTTCAGCGGTATCAATGCCGAAGAAGCATGGATATCTGACTGGCGGCGAGCTGATGCAGAGTTTGATTTCCTTGGCGCCTGCGTTTCTCAGAAGGTTGATGATGATGCCGCTTGTCGTGCCGCGGACGATGGAGTCATCGACGAGGATGATTCTCTTTCCTTCGACATTCATGCGGATCGGGTTCAGCTTCATGCGGACGGCTCTTTCACGCTGCTTCTGTCCCGGCTGGATGAAGGTGCGTCCCATGTACTTGTTCTTGAGAAGGCCTTCCACGAAAGGAATGCCGGAAGCCTGGGCATATCCCAGAGCTGCCACGTTGCCGGAATCCGGCACGCTCATGACGACGTCTCCGTCGAAATGGGTTTCTTCCCAGAGCTTTTTGCCCATGTTGAGGCGGGCCTGATAAATGTCCTGTCCGTTCATGATGGAATCCGGACGGGCGAAGTAAATATATTCGAAGGAGCAGATTCCGTGACGGTGATTTTCCACCGGGCAGTACATGGTGGAACGGACACCGTTGTCATCGATGGAAACAATTTCGCCCGGAAGGATGTCCCTGACGAATTTTGCATCAATGGCATCGAGAGCCGGTGTTTCAGAAGCCAGCACCCAGCCCTTTTCCGTCCTGCCCAGTACGAGCGGGCGGTAGCCGAAAGGATCGCGGCAGCCGTAGAGTGCATCATTCGTGCATGCTACGATGGCATATGCGCCATGGATTTCATCCATCAGTTCAATGAACTTTTCTTCTTCTGTTTTTCTTCTGCTTCTTGCCAGAAGCTTGATAATGACTTCGGTATCCATGGAAGTCTGGAACGTGGAGCCTTCCAGAAGCAGTCTTCTGCGAAGGTTCTTCGTGTTGACCAAGTTGCCGTTATGTGCCAGCGCCATCGATCCGTCTATGCTGTCAGCCTGCAGCGGCTGTACGTTGGCTGGAATCGAAGAGCCTGTGGTGGAATAACGTACGTGTCCAATACCGATATGCCCGTCCTTTTCAGGTAAATGGCGGAAAACTTCGGTAACGAGTCCCATACCGCGGAAAGTCTCCATAACCTTTCCGTCAGACACTGTGATGCCGGCACTTTCCTGGCCGCGGTGCTGGAGTGCGAAAATCCCGTAATAGGTCTCGGCTGCAGCAGACAATTCACGGTCAAAAATGCCAAATACCCCGCATTCTTCATGGGGCTTGTCATCATAGATATCAATACTTTTATACATTCCGAAATTCTCCTGACTTTCTGTAAACAGCAGGAGGGATAATCCCTCCCATTTTTTCTGGGGAGCACCCGCCAGAGCGGGATATAAAATGCGGCGGCTTTCCTCCCCGCTCCCGGGCGGAAGGAAAGCCTTTCCCGCACTCTGTGAATACGATCTTAGAACTTGATGCCGGTCAGAAGTTCATATGCTTCTTTGTAAATGGCAATCGTCTTGTCGATGATTTCCTGCGGAACGGTATCTCCAGGATGAGCCTTGAGGTAGTCTCTCAGGAACTGCTTGTCGAAGGACGGCTGGCCGTGGCCTGCTTCATAGCCCTTTGCCGGCCAGAAGCGGGAGTTGTCTGGTGTCAGCATTTCGTCGCCCAGGACAATGTTTCCTTCCTTGTCGAGGCCGAATTCGAATTTGGTATCAGCGATGATGATGCCTCTTTCGAGAGCATAGTCAGCGCACTTGTTGTAAAGCGCGAGTGTCAGTTCAGACAGTTTTTCCATGTATTCTTTGCCCTTGCCCGGGAAGAACTTTTCGACCCATTCCACGCCTTCTTCCATGGAAATGTTCTGGTCATGTTCACCGACAGGAGCCTTGGTGGACGGGGTGAAGATCGGCTGCGGAAGCTTCTGGCATTCCTTCAGGCCTTCCGGAAGAGTGATGCCGCAGACTTTGCCGTCTTTCTGGTATCCTTCCCAGCCGGAACCTGTGATGTATCCGCGGACGATGCATTCTACCGGGATCATGTCGAGCTTCTGTGTCTTCATGGAACGGCCTTCAAATTCTTCAGTCTGGAAGAATTCCGGCATATCCTTTGTGTCGATGGAAATCATGTGGTTCGGAACGATGTCCTTTGTGAAATCGAACCAGAATTCAGACATGCGGTTCAGAACGACGCCCTTCTGCGGGATCGGGTCTTTCAGAATGTTGTCGAAAGCGGAAACGCGGTCAGTGCAGACCATAACGAGGCTGTCGCCCAGATCATAGAGTTCACGTACCTTGCCGGATTTGAATGGTTTGTATTCTTTCATTTCGTTTTCTCCTTTGGAGGCCTTCATTAACGGCCCAATTCCTTCTGCAGTTTTTCATCTTTTCTGTAAATTTCAGCAGCGGCTTCTTCGCGGTATTCCTTGTACTTTCTGTACAATTCACGATCGGAGACAGCTCCGATTTCAATAGCGAGGAAGGCTGCATTCTTCGTGCCGTCAATGGCAACGGTAGCTACCGGGATTCCGGATGGCATCTGCACAATGGAGAAGAGCGCATCCATACCGTCGAGCTTTGCGCCGGAGAGCGGTACGCCGATGACTGGTCTTAAAGTCAGGCTGGCTACCACACCCGGAAGGGCTGCTGCCATGCCAGCGCCGGCAATGAATGCGCCTGCGCCTTTTTCTTCTTCTGCCGCAACAAATTCAGCCAGTTTCTTTGGCGTGCGGTGAGCGGAAGCAATGGCAACGTCATATGTAACGCCGAATCCGTCCAGGATTTCAAATGCTTTTTTCATGGCCGGCAGGTCGGAGTCACTGCCCATAACGATTCCTACATGCATTGTAATATCCTCCCTCTTTACGGCTTAGCCGTATAACAAAAAATCTCCTCTTTAGGGGTACACTATGCCAAAGACACAGACCCCCGTAAGAGGAGTGGTTTACAAGACCTGAAGAAACACACGGCAACAGAACAGGTCATTCGGGATACGATTTCATACGCCCGGATGCCTTCGGAAAACAGGACCATTTCAATGGACATCTTTTCTCCTCTCCGTAGTGAGATAAAAAAGCCTGCGCGCACAAACCTGCACAAGCTTCGACGATCACCACGCTCTATTACTCGCGTTCTTTAATCATTCTAATATTTCCCTTTTACCTTGTCAATAAAAATTGACTGTAAAAAGGTACCATATATGGCAAGACAACATGATTATAATGCATATCTTACCAATTCTTTATTTTTCCTAATGATTCTCTCGTCATGCATTCATTTCCATGAGAGAGTTCGGAAAGAATCAGATTTTTGACGGCTCGGTCAGATGCTTTTCTTCTTCATACCTGTCGATCGTCTCATTGAATTCCTTCTCGGTGAGCGCCTTCATGATTTCGCGGCGAAGGGCAGCGGCTTCAGGAAGTCCGTGGAAATAGCGGCTTGCATGCGCGCGCATTTCGCGGACGGCTGCATTTTCGCCCTTCTCAATGACAAGGCCGTGAAGATGCTCCCTTGCCATGGCAAGGCGTTCCTCCCAGGACGGCGGATCGATAATATCGCCATTTTCAAGGTATGCATTCACTTCCTTGAACACCCAGGGATTTCCCCAGGCAGCACGGCCGATGGCAACCGCGGCGCATCCTGTTTCTTCCAGAAGCGCTTTAGCCGATGGGCCGTCAACGACGTCCCCGTTTCCAATGACCGGAATCTTAACCGCCTTGACGACTTCGGCAATCTTCTTCCAGTCCGCCTTTCCTGTATAGAAATCTTCCCTTGTGCGTCCATGGACAGTAATGGCTGCTGCCCCTGCCTCTTCGACAGCCCTGGCAAGTTCCACGCAGTTTTCCGTATCCCTTGTCCAGCCAAGACGCATCTTGACCGTGATCGGGATATCCACGGCGCCCGCCATGGCCTTTACGATGGAAGCAGCCAGCGGAATATTCTTCATGAGCGCCGATCCGTCGCCGTTCTTAACGACCTTCTGCATCGGGCAGCCCATATTGATATCGATGATATCAGGACCCGCCTTTGCCATCTCGCGCGCCCCAAGCGCCATGATTTCAGGATCGCTTCCGAAAAGCTGGAGAGCTACCGGATGTTCATCCGGATCGATCTTCAGCATGTCTTCTGTCTTTCCGTTTTTATAATACAGCCCCTTGGCGCTGACCATTTCCGCTGTAGTCATGGATGCGCCGAAGCGCCTTGCTATGACACGGTACGCCAGATCGCTGACGCCCGCCATCGGAGCCAGTACGGCCCAGCCGTCAAGCTTGACAGTACCTATGACTGGTTTATCCATAATTCCCTCCCATTTCTGAAAAACATGTATATTGTACCATAGAAGGTATGCTCCTCCAAATAAATACAATATAAACGGACAATAAAAGAGCCCTGGCAAAATGTGAAGCCATTTCACCAAAGCCCTTATATATATTTTACTTATTATAATTGCCAAGGAATGTCTTGAAGAAATCAACAGGCATGTAGAGCTTGTCTACCGGCATCCTTTCATCCACCTGATGGGCTTCGCCCCATTTCGGTGTCTTTACGCGGCCGGAGAAGCGGAAAACAGCCGGGGATACTTCAGCATAGTTTCTGGAGTCTGAGGCGCCGAGCATGAGTTTTGGCACGATGGCTGTCTTTTCTCCATAGACTTCATGGATCGTATCACAGAGGAGTTCATAGACATCGCTGTCCGTGCTTCCTGCCCGTTTCGGATTTTCAGCAAAAGGAACTTTGACAAGAACGCCTTCGGAAATGATGGATTCCAGGTACTTCTTTACTGATTCCACAGTATCACCTTGAAGGATGCGGACGCTCATCGTTGCTTCTGCATGGGACGGAAGGACATTGGCCTGCGCGCTGCCCTCTGCCATCGTTACGGCAAATGTCGTATGAAGCATGGCATCCAGTGTCCTGTCCTTGGCTGCGAGTTTCTTGAGTTTTTTGAAATGCTTGCCCGGGTGGCGGTACACCTTGGCTGTCTTCTTGTCCTTGAAACGCGCTTCAGCCTTGAGGAAGGCTTTGACGAGCGGCGTCAAACGGTAGGGCATCGAATGTTCTTCGACAGCTGCGGCGGCCCTTGCAATATCGCCAAGCACTGTTCCCTTTCCGGGGCGGCTGGCATGTCCGCCATCCCCGTCCTTGTAGAGGACGAATTCATTCGGCGCTTTTTCTGCCAGTGCGACTTCCGCCCTCACGCCGCTTTCATTGTCGATGATATTTCCGCCTTCATCAAAAATGCAGGCCAGCTCGACGCCGTTTCTCTTCAGGTATTCTGCCGCCAGAATGGATCCCTTCTTGTCCGGTGTGCACTGCACTTCCTCATTGTGGCCAAAGGACAGGTAAATATCAAAGGAAGGCTTGAAATGTTCTTCCAGAAGTTCCTCGACAGCATCCATTTCGGCCGAGAGGAGCGACTTGCAGTCCTCCGATCCTCTTCCCCAGAGGAAACCATCTTCCACCTCGCCTGCAAAGGGCGGATGGCTCCACTGTTCTTCGCGTCCTGCCGGCACGACGTCCTGATGCGCCATCAGAAGGACAGGCTTCCTGTCCGGATTTTCAGACGGCCAGCGGAAAAGGAGGCTTGCCTTTCCGATCACCGTCAGTTCCAGTTTCTGATAGATCATCGGATATGTCGTCTGAAGGTACTGATGCAGCTCATCAAACCTGCTCCAGTCCGTATGCTCATCATTCACGCTTGATACAGAAGGAATCTGCACCAGCCCCTGCAGATGGCGCAGGTACTTTTCATTCCGGGCGCTGATTTCGGCTCCCTTGTTTTCCAAATCCATAGATCGTCCTTTCATTAAAGGAGGCGGGCCGCTTCCCTCGGTTGATCCGGGCTGCGATCCCGCCTCTTATTTTATACATATAATAAGGCTATCGTATCATTTAAACCGCCCAGAGGCAAATCTTACTTCTGTGCGTTGGCTTCATCCAGCTGATCGAAGAGGTTTCTGTGATACCATTTTTCAGAAATCTGCTTCAGAGTGCCATCCTTGGAGAGTTTTTCCAGGGCAGCTTCGATTTCATTGGCCAGTTCCTTTTCATCCTTGTTGACGATGAGAACGGTTTCATTGACTTTGATTGGCTTGTCGAGAGCGACAAGGTCCAGGTTCATAGCTTTGGCAATATCTTCTACACCGAGGTTGTTCGGGTAAACGAGCGCATCATACTGGCCGCTCTTCAGGGAGCTCAGACGTTCAGCCGGAGTCAGGCCGTCCTGGATCGGAACTTCCTTCAGAATGTTGTTATGTTCCTTGTTCCAGTCTGTCAGTACTTTGTAGATGCCGCCGTTCGGTGTGTTCGGAACGAGCTTGCCGCCGCCCTTGATGACATCTTCAAGGCTGTGGTACTTCGCTGCATTTTCCTTGCTCATGTATACTTCGACAGAAGATACGCCGATCGGTGTCTTCGGTACGATGTAATCCTTTTCACGGCGCGGTGTACGGTAGTAACCGCCGGCTGCGACCTTGGCATCTCCGGATTCCATCATGACATCCTGTGTTTCCGGCGGAACAGCCTGGAGATCGAGGTGGTAGCCCTTGAGGTTCTTATTGACTGCTTCCAGGATATCGTATTCATAGCCCTGTGTCCTACCGTTTTCATCGGTCCAGGAAAGCGGACGTTCCGTGCTGGAAAGAACGACCTTCACGTGTTTCTTTCCGTCAGCTGCTGCAGAAGCTGCAGAAGAAGCTGCCTTCTTGTCTCCGCCGCATCCGGCAATGAGTCCTGCTGCAAGAAATGAAATAAGTGCTGCTGCTGCGATTTTTGTTTTCTTGTTCATAAAGTTTCCTCCTCGTTGCCTTCCGGCTGTTGATTGCTAAATAAAAAAGTCCCTGTCCTTTTCAGGACGAGAGACTCGTGATTCCACCTAAATTCGCATACCTGTCGCCAGATATGCCTCTGAGAGTCCTAAGACCCTCTGCCCTGTATCGGGAGCGCCCGGGAAAGCCTACTGTCATTTCAGCCTTCGATGCTCGGAAATGCACTTCATCATCCTGTCCGCGTCCGCTCTCACCCTCCGGACTCGCTTTTACGGCTTCGGAATGACTACTCTTTTCGTCATAACATTATATTTGTTCTATTCGATATACCTACAATATCACTAATTTGACAGTATGTCAACGAGGAAGATGAAACTTGGTTTTCTTACCTGTCCAGTTCCTTTTCGATCATCCAGTCTTCCATGAGATCCGCGATTTCACGGTTATTCAGATCCTCGAAAAGGAAATGCGTATTTCCATGGATTCCGACGTCAGGAAGCCGTATGACACGGGCATCCCCGCCCTGCCGGTTGATTTCTTCTGCCATGTTTTCCGCTTCCATGCGGCGGACTCTCCAGTTGTCTTCGCCGCCCCAGCGTGTCATGTCGTCTGGAATATTGTCTCCGAAGATCATGAGGATCGGGATTTCCGTCAGCTTGTGGAAATCCCTCGGATCGACGCCTTCTGCCTTAAGAGCACCGAAGGGGCTTGTGGAAATCAATGGATCGGGCACATCGTCATCAGGAAAGAGGAATCCTCCGCCGGGCTCCAGGGCAATGATGCCCCTGACATTGTCATTCTTCATGGCAGCGCGCCAGCCTGCGCCGGCTCCCTGCGAATGCGTCACGATGACAGAAGGCCCTGCACGGTCGATTGCCGCTGATAGCGTATCCGAGACAAGCTCGGCATCAAAGGTCCTCGTATCCGGTGTCACCCTCCGCCAGAGCTGGTCGGCGGCCTCTTCCCCTTCAGGAATCTGCACGCCGGGAAATCTTTCCGGATAATGGCCGAAGCGGAAAATATCAAACCAGAGCGCTTCGTCTGGTTTTGGCTCGACGGATGCACTTGTCAAAACACTCGCCGCCCTGCCGCGTCCCGGCTGGTCCATCAGGAATACCTTGTATCCCTTACGGAGGAATATCGTCTGGAATCCTTCGCGCCCGTCAGGCGTCGTCTCCCATGCGGCTCCGCTCTGCCCGGCTCCATGGAGGAACACGAGAGCGTTCGGCCTCGCATCCTTCGGCGCCTGATAAAACACATAGGCATGATCGACATGCTTTGTCTGTCCGGCAGGATCAAGCGCATGAGAAGGGTCATACGTCCCCTCCGCCTTCAGCGTCTTTCCGCCGGCAGAGAAACTTCCCTGCGCGGTCAATATGATCGGTTTTTCCTCATCCATCAGGAATCATCCCTTTCCCGTCATTTTTCTTTATTATACACCGGAAAGGAGAAAGCTTACATGAATCCCGGCATCGCGCTGACAGATGGAATACTCTTCACGGCTGCGCGCACTTCAGGGATTCCCTCCCTGTCTTCGGGGATATCTTCATGATCAAGAATGCGGCGCAGGAACTTTCTCGTCCTTGCCTCCTTCGGGTGGGTGAATACCGTCTCAGGATCTCCCTCTTCCACGATGACCCCGCCGTCCATGAAGATGACCTTGCTGGCCGCTTCACGGGCAAACTTCATTTCATGCGTGACCACAATCATCGTCACGCCGTCCTCTGCCAGCTTCTTCATGACAGAGAGGACACCGCCGACGAGTTCGGGATCCAGAGCTGATGTCGGTTCATCAAAGAAAATGACGTCCGGCTTGACTGCCATGGCTCTTGCAATGCCGACGCGCTGCTGCTGCCCTCCGGACAAGCGGGAGGGATAGTAATCCATCCTGTCTTCAAGGCCTACATCCCGGAGCGCTTTTCTTGCAATGCGCTCTGCTTCGTCCTTCTTCATGCCCCGCCCTGCCGTAAGGCCCAGCATGACATTTTCAAGCGCTGTCTTATTGGCAAAGAGATTGTAATTTTGGAAGACGAAAGCTGTCCTCTTCCTGACCCAGGCAATGTCCTTGGATGATGCATTGTGCATATCAAGCGACTTGTCTCCCAGCATCATCACACCTCCGTCTGCCTTTTCAAGGAAGGCAAGGGAACGGAGAAGCGTCGTCTTTCCGGAGCCTGAAGGCCCCAGAATCACAATGACATCTCCCTTTTCCACGCGCAGGCTCACATCCTTCAGTACTTCCTGTTTCCCGAAACTTTTCTTTACGTTTTTAATTTCCAGCATAGTTAGCCCTCCTGTCCTGCTGCGCGGTAGAGTCCGGCGCGTTTTTCGAAAATCTTGTAAACAACCTGAACGATGGTGCAGATTGCGATATAAAGGATGAATACTTCCAGGTATGCCTCGATGTAATTGTAGCCGAAGGCCGCCTGAATCTTTGCGGCTGCCATGATGTCCTTGATTCCCATGAAGAAGGCGAGCGACGTGCCTTTGATCAGGTTGACCGTGAGATTGCAGAGGTTGGGAAGCGCAGATGTCAGAGCCTGCGGCACGACGACATGGATCCATGTCTGAAACCTTGAAAGCCCGATCGTAAGTCCTGCTTCCATCTGCCCTTCCGGCACCGCCAGCATGGCCGAGCGGAAGATTTCCGAAAGAAGAGCCGTCGTATTGATCGTGAAAACCGTCACTGCATACCAGAGCGGATTGATGTCATGGAATACGTCGATGGGAAGCCCCAGCGCTTTGACGATGGAATTCAGGATGCTCGGCATGAGCGCATACACGAGAAGCACCTGCAGGACGAGCGGCGTTCCGCGGATAAAGGAAATGTAGAGCATGATGAGCTTTTCTGCCTTTCCTTTTCCGCCTCCACGCACTCTCTTCTCCGCCATCAGAAAAGCCGGCACAAGAGAGAGGATGAGCGTTGCCGCTGTGATGAAAATCGTCACGGGAATGGCTTTGATGAGGAAGGGCAGCGCCTCTTCCATGAATGACAGATCCAGTTCCATACTTGCCTCCTATTCTCTGTGTGACAGCCGTTTTTCGGCGAAAAGAAATGTCCTTTCAAGAAGGATATTCACCATCCAGTAAATCAGCATGCACGCTGCATAAAGCTCTATGCCGTACGCGCCGTAGTTTTGGGAAATGATAAGATTCGTCCTGCCCAGGAGATCGATGAGCCCGATCGTATAAGCCAGGGCGCTTTCTTTCAGAAGATTGATGACCGAATTTCCAAAATTCGGAAGAGCGATGACGGCTGCCTGCGGCATCACGACCGTCAGGAATGCTTTCCAAGGAGAAAGACCGATGGTAACCGCCGCCTCATACTGCCCCTTGGGGACAGCGAGGTAAGCGGAGCGGAACACTTCCGATACGAAGCCTCCGAAGAGAAGCGTGAACGTGATGATGACGAAAATCGCACGCGACAGATTATCGAGATCGATTCCCAGCGCATCCCTTGCAAAGACCGGCAGTCCGTAGAAAACGATGAAAAGAAGGACGATGGACGGCGTACAGCGGATGATGTACGTGTATCCTTCCGCCAGAGATGACAGGATCCTATTTCCTGAAAGCCTGGCCCATGCGAGCAGAAGCCCGAAGGCTGATCCGGTCACGACGCTGATCAGGCCGACCATAAGCGTCACCTCAAGGTATGGCAGTAAAGCAGGTATGGATGTCAGTATGACATCCGGGCTGAATGGCCTCGTATCCATGGGTATCCCTCCTTATTCAATCGTTCCATTCCATTCTTATTTCTGATCCAGAAGCGGGCTGATTTCCTCACCGAAGTACTGCTTCTCAAGCTCGGCAATCTTGCCTTCCTTCTTCAGTTCGCCAAGCGCCTGATTGATCTGTCTGGCCAGTTCCTTGTCGTTCTTGTTGACAAGGACATATGTCGGAAGCGCTTTGTAGCGGATATATGTCAGCTTGTTCTTGTAATCCTTGTACGGCGCATCCGGTGCGGTCACATTTTTCTTGTAAGCCAGCTCGATGGAAAGGTATCCGTCATAGCGTCCTTCAAGCACCCAGCTGTACGCATCAGCGACCTGGAAGTTTTCAGACGCTTCCAGATTGATCGGGGAATCCGGATGAGCAGTATTGAAATCCTTGATGACCTGGTACTGCGCATTCTGCGGAGCAATCGGCACAAGCTTCTTGCCTGCCTTGGCGAAATCTTCCAGGGAGTGGATCTTATCCGCATCCTCGCTTCTGATCGTTACGCCGATGACGCTGGCAGCAATGTTGTTTTCCGGGAAAATGTATTTCTTTTCGCGGGCCGGTGTCTTCCAGATCCCCTTCGTTCCTGCATCGTACTTGCCGGATTCGACGCCGATCAGAAGATCATCATCAGATGTCGGCACATACTGGAATTCATACCGCGGCAGCTTCTTTGCCACTTCCTTCATGACAGCGACTTCCATGCCGTCCGACTGATTCTTGTCATCCACATAGTCGTATGGGAAATAGTGCGCCGTGTGCGCGATCTTCACGATTTTCTTTCCATTGGACGATACAGCAGCAGATGCTCCCTTGTCTGCCTTTTCACCGCCGCATCCTGCAAGCCCTCCCGCGATTCCCACGATGCCTGCCAGAATGAGTGCTTTCCATAATTTTCCCGTCTTCATAGTTGTTCTCCTTTTCCTTTACTCTTTATGCCTTGTGTTCCTTCACGTACTTGTCTGCTTCATCCCTGATCCATTCCAGATGACGGATATCCGTATCTCTTGGAATCGTGCAGTCAGCACCAAGGAGAACCCCCTTCGTCCCGCTTTCATCAAGAAGTCTTCTGACTTCGCTTCTGATTTCTTTTTCGCTTCCCTTGTAGATCAGATCATTTTCAGTCTGTCCGAATCCTCCGATGACGGCCCTTCCGCCAAAGAGTTTCTTTTCCTTTCCAAGCGTAATCCCTTCGACGTGGTTGGCCACATTGACTGCCAGGAACGGGTAATCCTTGTACCATTCCAGATGGTTCCTGAAGCCATGGTAGCCGCAGATGTGAAGAATATTGCTTCCGCCTGCCTCATTGGCCGCTTCCAGGATTTTCAGCTCGTAAGGAGCGATGTACTTCCTGTATTCTTCTTCCGTGATTCCATCAGGGCTCACGTTGTTGACGGAAAGGTAAATCCCGTCCACTCCTGCTTCGCTGATAAGAGCCTTTGCAAGCTCTGCATAATCAGTGGAAATGATGTCCATTGCCTTTGTGAGCGTTTCCGGCTCTTCCCTCACCCATGCGCCAAGGTCGATCGGGCTTCCGGCTGTCTGCTGCATGAATTCGATCGTCCTTGGGACGGCGAACACATTGTAGAAGAGAGGGACTTCACTGCCGTACTTCTTTTGGAGAAGCTTTGCATAAGCGATCTGACTTTCAAACCAGACAGATGATTTTCCAAGCGGCTTGATTTCTGAAAGCGCTTTTCTGCTGGTCAATGGTTTCTGGAGGATTTCTGCCGGATAGCTGAAGAAGCCGTCCGTCATGATTTTGATCATATCCGGGGAGAACGCCTGATAGAAATCTTCCTGTCCCTGAATGACTTCATCCGTAAGCTCTGGATGAAGGAATGCATCGGCTCCGGTTTCGTCCTTCAGGAAATGGTGCCAGAATCCCAGGGCCATGCGGCCGGTTTCCTGGTTGTGGAATGCTGCTGTAATCAAATCTCTTTTGCTCTGCTTCATAAGTAATGCCTCCTGTTTTAAATGATCATCGTTAACTGTCTCCTGCTTTCCTGCAATGTCTACATCGCTTCATTTCTTTTTCCCTCCTGTATACAAAAAATCCCCGTCCGAAGGGACGAGGATTCGTGGTTCCACCCTATTTTGCCTGCGGTCTCCCGCAAGGCCTCATGAAGTACTATCATACTCCGTGCGCTGTAAGGGGCGCCGCCCCGGAGACCTACTCTCATTTCGGCCGTCCCGCTCAGGAATGCAATTCAGTCATCTTATCTGTATCCGCTTTCACTATCCGGACTCGCTTTGCCATATTCAGAAGACTTACTCTTTCCTTCATCGCAGTTATTATAGGCAAGAATTAATGTTCAATGCCGTTTCTGTAAAACTTATGGAATGCCGGAGCGGAAATTCCGATGAAAAGCAGGCAGCCTGCGACTCTCCATGTCAAGTTGTCGATTTCTCTGGCTATCATTTTTCCCATCGTCTTTCGCTCCTTTTCTGTATTTTTCTAAATCAAAAAGCTCCCGT
>NZ_FR896469.1:21597-32843 GCF_000435155.1 Dialister sp. CAG:357
TCCGCTTCCACTCTCCGGACTCGCTTTGCTGTCTTCAGACGCTTACTTTTTTCTTCATCGTTTCGTTGTGTGTACTTTACCACGATTCGAAATGCGTGTCAACAAGATTTTTGTAAAATTTTCGTTTATTTGAAAATCCAGTGGCCTGCTTCCATCTTGTCGATCTGCTTTTCATCGACATCGTAATGGATTCCGTTTTCCTCATCCGGCACGATGATCGTGCAGCGGTCAGTGATGTCTACCATCGGGTTTGTCACATCTTCGTCGAAGTAGCGGCTCGCAGCTGCCACATCATGCGCCAGTTCCATAAATCCTGGAAGGCTTGCAAAGGAAACATTCTGCGCGCGGCCGATGCCGAGCTCTGTCATGCCGCCGCACCATACAGGAATATGATGGGCAACGCAGAGGTCATGGATGCGCTTTCCTTCATAGACACCGCCGCAGCGGCTGGATTTGATATTGATGACCTTGCAGCTGCCAAGACGGATTGCCACTTCTGCCGCTTCGTAGGAAACGATGCTTTCATCGAGGCAGACCGGTGTCTCGATAGCTTTCTGGAGCGTGGCATGGTCGACGATATCTTCTTCTCCGAGCGGCTGTTCAATGTACTGGAGATGGTATTCATCCATGGCGCGGAAGAGGTCGATATCCTTAAGCGTGTAGGCGGAATTGGCATCGACGGTAAGCGTGATATCCCCGAATTCCTTCCTGATGGCCTTGACGACTTCAATGTCGCGGCCCGGATGGATTTTGATCTTCGTTCTGTGATAGCCAAGTTCTAAGTAATGTTCAATTTCCTTGAAAAGGACGTTGATATCCTTTTCAATGCCAAGGGAGACGCCGACCTTGATTTCCTTCTGCGTGCCGCCAAGGAGCGTCTTCAGGGACTTTCCTGTACGCTGGACCATGAGTTCCCAGAGAGCGTTTTCGACAGCTGCTTTGGCAAGGCGGTTTCCCTTGATGTAGTCGAACTGTTTCATGAAAGCTTCCGGGCTTTCCACTTCCGTATGAAGGATGCCCGGGATGATGATGTCGCTCAGGATATGAAGCACGGTGCCGTTGTCTTCCGGATTGTAGAAAGGCCCGTAGAAAGCCTTGCATTCACCCCAGCCGACAAGGCCTTCGGAATATACTTTGACAAGCAGTGCGTCCCTGTTTTCAAACTTGGTGAAGCTTGTCTGGAACGGATGCTTGAACGGATTCAAAACGCGGATAATATCTACGCGGTCAATTCTCATAATGTCCTCCTGTCCTCCATGGCAGAAAGCCGCCAGCATCGAAGCGGGCGGCCTGCCGTATTAAGATGATCTTCAAATTATTTTTCGTTCAGCTTGAGAAGAATGCCTGCCATCTGCTTAGCGCGGCGGAAGAGGCTGTCCACATCGGCCCATTCTTCGACCGTATGGTTTCTGGAGCCTTCAACGCCTGTGCCGCAGAGTGTCGGAACACCGGCAGCTTCCGTGTAGGCTGCATCACTGCCGCCTCCGCAGAGTTTCGGGCCCGGAACAGGGAATCCGCTTTCTTCTGCGACTTCCTGTGCAATCTTCAGAAGTTCAAGGTTGCCCGGGAGCTGCGGCATGACAGCAAAGCCTACGCTGTCATAGAGCTTTGTCGTGACATCAGGCACATACTGTTTGGCGCAGACTTCCTCGACCTTCTTTCTGAGGATGGGGAGATCTTCAGGATGGACGTAGCGGAAATCGCATTCCACCTTGCAGTGAGCCGGAGCCGCATTGGCTACCGTGCCGCCTTCGATTGTGCCGACATTGACATTGTACTGTTTGGAGTAGTCGGTCAGGTTCTCGATTTCAATGATCTTGTGAGCCATTTCAAGGATAGCGCTTCTGCCGTTCTGCGGATCATTCCCTACATGGCAGCCGCGGCCGAAGGTTTCAATGAAGAAACGCCAGCAGCCTTTTCTCTGGACGACCAGGGCATGATCCGGGAAGCCTGTTTCAAAGTTGAATGCGCACTTGGCGCCTTTGGATTCCTTCTCGATGACTTCCGGCGCATTGGAGAATACGTGGGCCGGTTCTTCATCGGCAACAAGGATGACTTTGCACGGGAAATCATCAAATCCGGCTGCATGGAGCGCTTCCAGAGTGGAGAGCAGGATGCAGACGCCGCCCTTCATATCAAGAACGCCCGGGCCGTATGCCTTGCCGTCTTTAATGGTGAACGGACGCTTTTCAGGTTCGCCTTTGAAGAATACCGTATCCATGTGACCCATGAGGATCGTGTATGGTTTGGACAGGTCGCCGCGTTCGCCGATGATCGTGTCGCCGCATTTTTCATAGGATACGCGGCGGATGGAGAATCCCAGCTTTTCAAGGATTCCTGCGCAGAGATTGCCCATCTCCATGCCGCCTTCCTTGACACCGATGCCGGAATCGATGGTCACCATCTGTTTCCACAAATCGACCATGTCGTCCTTATGCGCGTCAATCCATTCGTATGCTTTATCTCTTGTCGTCATAACCTTTCCTCCGTTTCAAAAATGACAGCAGGAAACGCGGACGGCTTCCCCTCCGCGCTCCTTCCTTATTTGATTATTTTGTGAATTCCCACTTTTCAAGAGTATGTTTTTCAACGACTTCCTGATTCAGTTCAAAGCCGGTGCCCGGAAGCTGCGGCAGATGAATCATGGCATGATCGTCAATGAATGTGGACGGGGTTACGATATCATCCGCATAGTAGCGGTCGCTTCCCGGGATATCATTCGGATAGCGGTAGTACGGGAGGGTGGCAACAGCCATGTTGTGGCCCCTTGCGACGCCGTCGTCGACCATGCCGCCGCACCAGGAATAAACACCCTTTTCACCGGCGAATTTCTGGATTCTTCTGGCTTCGGTCAATCCGCCCACGCGGGCTACTTTGATGTTGATGATCTTGCAGCTGCCAAGCTCGATGGCTCTTCTGGCATCATCGACACTGTCAATGCTTTCATCCAGGCAGATCGGTGTCTTGATGGCAGCCTGCAGGTGGCGGTGATCCACGATATCATCGGATGCCAGAGGCTGCTCAATCATGAGAAGGCCCAGTTCATCCATTTCCTTGAAGAGGTCGATATCAGCGAGCGTATATGCGGAATTGGCATCAACCATGAGCATGATGTCGCCGTATTCTATTCTGACAGCTCTCATGTAATTGATATCATAGCCCGGTTTGATTTTGCATTTGACACGGCGGTAGCCCTGCTTCATGTACTTTTCAATCGTAGCAAGAAGCTTGTCAGGTGTATCTTCAATGCCCAAGGAAACGCCGGCTTCGACAGAATCCTTGACGCCGCCGAGAGCTTTGTATTCAGGAATGCCGAGTTCCTTGGAGTACAGTTCCCAGAGAGCGCAGTCGACAGAAGCGCGCGCCATGCGGTTTCTGCGGATCCAGGATGTATGATCGAAGAACCATTCAGGGTCCTTGAAATCACCTGCATCAAAGAGAGCCGGAATCAGGTATTCTTTGATAATGAAGAGAGCGCCCATTGTCGTTTCTTCATTGTACCAGGGGCGCATGAATGCCGAGCAGGCACCATATCCCACATTGCCATCGCTGTCATGCAGTTCGACGATGGAGAAATCCTTTGTCGTATTCAGTCCGAAGCTGGTGCGGAAAGGCACCTTGAAATCAAGACTCATTCTGCGGACAACTACTTTAGAAATTTTCATACTTTTTCCTCCTTAACTTCCATTCTACAATCATTGAACTATACTGCAAGGGAAAGCGGAAAATCCGCTCCGTTTATTCTTCACTGCCCTCACCCAGGTCAAGCATCGCTTCTTTTCTCTTCGGAATGAGGAATGCGCTCAGAGCGCAGACGGAAGCAGCACCGATCAGGTAGTAGAAAACAGCGTTGAAGGAACCATTAAATACAGAAACAAGATATCCCATGACGACCGGGGAAATGAAGCCTGCTACCTGGCCGCCCATGTTGACGATCATCGTAGCCGAGCCTGCAATATTTCCGGTAACGATCTTAAGGACGATAGCAACGGCAGAGCCTAAGATGCATGCCTTGAAGAAGTACACACCGCACTGGAATACGACGACCCAGAAAAGGGTTTCTGCATTGTACATGAGGTACAGGAAGACAGCGGTCATGACAGCGCAGATGCCGATCATGTACTGTTCTACCCTGTCGAAATACTTGTTCATGATCCAGCCGCAGACAGCGGTGGAAAGGAAAGATGCCATGAACGGGATCGGGGTTACATAGCCGACAGCTTTCAGATTGATGCCGCGTTCTGCGATGAGGTACGTCGGCATCCAGGCATCGAGGCCTTTATTGATGCAGGAAATGCAGAATGCGCAGACGACGAGTTTCCAGATGATGGAGAAATGGAGAAGCTTTAAGAAATATTCCTTCTTGCTTCCCTTCTTGGCGCCGGCTTTTTCTTCTTCTGCCGGTTTTACCTGCTTGACGAAAAATGCATAGAAAAATGCATAGAAAAATACATAAACAAGGCCGATGCAGCCTAATGCCTGGAACATGCCTCTCCATCCGAACCAGAGGATGAGCGGCACGATGATGATCGGAGCAATGGCGCTGCCGATATAGTTCGAAGACAGGACGCCTGTGGCAAATGCAGGACGAAGTTCACGCGGGAAGTATTCTGCAATGCCGCGGTAGCAGGCACCGGCATACGGGCCTTCGCAGAGGCCGAATACGAAACGCAGGAAAAGGAGTCCTGCAAGAGAGGAAGCATGGCCGGTCATGAAGGTGAAAATAGACCACAAGGTGAGCGCAATCAGAATGACTGACTTCGACCCGAACTTGTCGGCCATCCAGCCGCCAGGCAGCTGCATGATCGAGTAGCCGATGAAGAATGCACTGATGACGACGCCCATCTGCGTGGGCGCAAGGGTGAAATCCTTCGAAATCGAAGGAAGTGCGAGCCCGATAGCGGATCTGTCTATGTAAGAAATACAGAACCCTACATAGAGAAAGAAGAACACTACGTACCTGTTTTCACTTTGAAACTTTTTAAGCCAACCCATAGAAACACTCCTTTTCCTTACCCCTTTTCCTAAAGAAAAACCTACAAAAAAAGCCATGCCAGCATAAAAGATCTGCAGCATGGGCCCCATTACCCGTGAGCCGGTTCTTCCTGAACCGATGTTATGAAATTGTCGTCTCACTTAAGCTAATCATAAGTAAAAGACAATGTCCTTAACAGACTTTTATTGTGTCCCAAATAGGAAACTTTTCTCGGAGACTATCGAGCATTTCTTTTCGGCATATCGATTGAATCGATGTCAGTCTATGCAGTTGACTTAAAGACAGCGCCTTTCGCCTGTCCCTTATTTCCAATAAAGCCTCGTGGCAGCAAAGCCTTACGGAAAATTAGAAGAGCTGCAAAAACGGGTATCATTTTCACAGCTCTTATGAAACTTATTCTTCGCTGCCTTCACCCAGATCAAGCATAGCTTCTTTTCTCTTGGGGATCAGGAGTGCGCTCACTGCGCAGAGCGCTGCAGCAGCAATCAGGTAATAGAATACGGCATTGAAGGAACCGTTGAATGCAGAAACAAGGTAGCCCATGATGACTGGCGAAATGAAGCCTGCCACCTGTCCACCCATGTTGACAAGCGTGGAAGCGGAACCTGCAATGGAACCGGTGACGATCTTAAGGACGATAGCAACAGCAGAACCTAAGATGCATGCCTTGAAGAAGTACACACCGCACTGGAATACGACGACCCAGAAAAGGGTTTCCGCATTGTACATCAGGTAGAGGAAAATCGCGGTCATGACAGCGCAGATGGCAATCATGTACTGTTCCTTCTTATCAAAATACTTGTTCATAAGCCAGCCGCAGCCTGCCGTTGACAGGAAGGATGCCATGAACGGGATCGGCGTTACATAACCGACGGCTTTCAGGTTGATGCCGCGTTCTGCGATGAGGTATGTCGGCATCCAGGCATCGAGGCCTTTATTGATGCAGGATACGCAGAATGCGCAGAGGACAAGTTTCCAGATGATAGAGAACTTCATCAGGTGCAGGAAGTACTTTGTCTTGTTTTCTTTCTTGCCTGCTTTGACTTCTTCTGCCGGCTTTGTCTGTTTGACACAAAAAGCATAGAAAAATACATAAACGAGGCCGATGCAGCCTAATGCCTGGAACATGCCTCTCCATCCGAACCAGAGGATGAGCGGTACGATGATGATCGGTGCAATGGCGCTTCCAATGTAGTTCGAGGAAAGGATGCCTGTCGTAAATGCAGGACGAAGCTCACGCGGGAAGTATTCAGCAATCGCTCTGTAGCAGGAACCGGCATATGGACCTTCGCAGAGACCGAATACGAAGCGCAGGAAGAGCAGTCCTGCAAGCGTCGATGCATGGCCGGTCGTGAAGGTGAAGATGGACCAGAGTGTCAATGCAATGCAGATGACCGTCTTGGAACCGAAATGGTCAGCCAGCCAGCCGCCAGGAATCTGCATGATGGAATAGCCGATGAAGAATGCGCTGATGACGACGCCCATCTGCGTGGGCGCAAGGGCGAAGTCCTTCGAAATCGAAGGAAGCGCGAGCCCGATGGCGGACCTGTCTATATAGGATATACAGAACCCTATATAGAGGAAGAAGAATACCACGTACTTGTTTTCACTTTGATACTTTTTCAACCAACTCATAGATGACCTCCTACACTCCCAAACCTACTAAAAAAACCATGCAAAAAATACGGATGCATGGACTTCTTTGCCCGTGAGCTGATTTCTGACGAACCAGTTATTTACTTTTACCTCACTTATGAATAGCATAAGGAAAAGAACATGTCCTTAATAGACCTTTATTCTGACCAAAAAGGAAGTGCGCCATGCGTATCGGAATCGTAGTCCCTGCAGAAATCATTGATGAAATCATCACCTTCCTTTCCGGAGAATTTCCGGAAATCGAAGCCGTCCCATTTCCTTATCATTCCATTGTGGAAATCCCGGATCTCCTCTCCGGCCGCCAGAACAGCGTCGAGACCTTCCTCTTTCTGGGAGACACGGCCCGCCGCTATGCGGAAAAAGCCGTGCCGCATGTGACAGAATGGCTGACCATCCCGCGTTCCTCTGCCTCGCTTCTGCGCCTTTTCTACCGGGCGCGTGACAAGGGATATCCCATGCGGATTGCGACCGATCTTGACCGGAGGGATTTCTTCGACCTTGCCTTCAAGGAAATCGGGATGAGTGAAAACGACTTTTCCCTCGAAATCCTTCCGATCCTTGCTTACAATGAAGGCCTCCTCATCAAGAATGCAGCCGCCATGGAAAAGCTCTACCGGATGGGTAAAGTCTCATACTGCATCACCCTCTTCTACAAGGTCCGCGACATCCTTGACTCCAAGGGCATTCCCGTCTACATCCTCCAGCCATCCTTCGATGATATCCGGAACGGGCTGCAGCGCCTTGTCCTCACCCACGAATCCATGCTGGACCGCGGCAACAGGCTTGCTGTCATAGCCATCCACATCGACGCGCTCAAGGAATCCATTCCCAATAACAATGACTACCGCCTTTCGATGGAAAAGCTGCAGGTTTCGCGTGAAATCCACCGCTTTGCCCATTTCCTGGATGCCGCCTGCATCGAGCAGCCGCCTTCCGGGTACTTCCTTTTCACGACCCCTGCCCTCATCGAGAATGCGACAAACCATTACCACCACTTCTCGCTTCTTTCCAACGTCGCTGAAACGACCGCCTTCACCCTTTCGATCGGGATCGGATACGGCGAAACGGCAGCCGAAGCCAAGTACAATGCGCTGCAGGGCATGGAACACTCCTCAGCTTCCGGCGGAAATCGCGCCTACATCATCGGGAAGGAGCTCTTCTCCCGCGTCCCCATGTCAAAAAACGGGCAGGCCTCGCAGGAAAAGAAGGAACATCCCATCGATGAGCAGTTCCTCTACCTCTCTAAGAAATCCGGCGTCAGCGTGAGGATCATCGCCGACCTTTACCACGCCTGCCGCGATACAGGCCGCCAGCGCTTCACTGCCTCCGAGCTTGCCGACCTGACAAGCGTCACGCCGCGCACGATCAACCGCATCCTTGCCAAGCTCATCGATCATCACCTCGCCCAGGACGTCGGCCGCCGCTTCACGGATAAGACAGGCCGTCCCAGCCGCATCATAGAAATCCAGTTCGAATCAAAGAAACACGATAAAAACAAGAAATAAGAAAAAGCTCTGCCGGGCCATTGCCTGCAGAGCTTTTCCATTTCTCGTTTTATTCTTCAGATTCTTCTGTGTTTTCTTCCGGCGGACCGTTGATGATACGGGAAAGGATGAGTCCTGCCATTTCCGGATCGTCAAGCTTGACGGCTTCCGGATGTTCTTCTCCCTTTTCATAGTAAAGAAGAAGTCCCTTGGCAAGTTCGGCATGATCGAGATCTTCGATCTCCAGAGTGAACTTTCCTTTCTTTCCGCGGTATCCGATACGCTCGGTCGTGATCCAGAGCACGCCCGGTCCGTTTTCCTTCCAGCCCTTCGGGGATTCCCCAACCATCGGGCCGCCCGTCTTATAGAAAGTGCCCTTGGCAATGACGCCGCCAGAGAGCTTTTCTGCGCCGCTTTCTTCCTTCATCAGCTTGGCCGGGCCTGCGAAGTGAAGGTCCTCGCCCTCCCTGTAATCCACATTGGCAAATTCAGGATCCACCTTCGGAAGAAGGCCCTTTTCCTGGATCTTGTAGATTGCATTGCAGCGTTTGGAAATCGTCGTGTACTTGTACTTCTGGTCTTCCTTCAGCATGTAGCAGGTATCGATGAGATCCTTGTAGAGGTCATACTCGTCATCATCCAGGTACCCGTTCTGGAAAAGCTCCTCGAAGGCTTTGTCACAAGCAAGCGCCTGTGCACTGGCGAGCTGCTTGTTGCTGAGGTCATGCTCGCGGGCATAATCGATCAGTTCTTCCAGGAGATCTGCATCGATTTCACCTTCGACAGCCGCATCAGCCAGTTTCTGGGCATATCCATCAATAAATTCCTGTTTTTTATTGCTTCCAAAAAGATTAAATAACAAAACCGCACCTCCGTCATACTCATTTCCTCTATTATAAAGGAGCTTTTATAAAAAGGAAATCACCTGTTACAGCGTAATGGATGCTGTCGACTTTTCAACGATTCCTGCTGCATAATCGGCATCTTCCTTTCCATACGTATAGTCGAAGCAGATGGAATTCTTGTCCTTTGCAAAATACCAGGCAGACGTATGGTCATCATCGATATCATAATCGACCCTGACTGCATCCCCTGCTTTCATCTGTACGAAATCCATCGTGAGATGTTTGGCTTCCTTCATGGCAGGATCGAGGGAAAGATATCCCTTAAGGCCATCAAGGACTCCCTTCTTCTGCTGTTCCGTGAGGCCTGAAAGACTTTCCGGCCAGAAAGAAAGTGCGCTTCTCTTCGAAGATTTCACAACCATAACACCCGTCAAAAGTCTTCCATTCGTTCCAAGAAGGATATGGTCCGGATTGATGCCTCCGGAAGCTCCCACCTTCACATCGACAGGAAGGTCGTATGCATACTTCGTCGTGCGGACCGGCTCTGTCCTCCATACAGTGAAGAAGCTGACACTCTTCAGGATTTCATCGATTTCATTCTGATTATTCTTGTAATCCGTATCCTTCATGGTGAAACTCATCATGTACGTCGCAGAATTTGTGAGGATGAAATCATTAACACTGATGAACGGTTTCCCGTCATGCTCGCCGCGGACGGCAAACTGGAGCGTGTCATAGCCGCCGGCCTTCACCATCTTCTTGTCCATGATCTTCACGTCCTTGGAGCCCTTAGCCATCTGGTCCGGTATTTCCTCGACCTGCTTCACCTCTTCCTTCAGGCGGCTGTCGGAAATTCCTGCCTTTCTTCCCTGCATCAGGACCATCAGACCCATATTGTAATCCGTAAGATGTGCCTGGTACATGTACGGCTTGTTTCCTGCATCTTCCGTATAAGCGGCCGGAAGATCGAACTCCATGCCGAATGCTTCATTCTTGTAATGTCCGTTGACTGCCGGATAGGAAGGTTCCCTCGTTTCGACAGCCGGCCCATTCCCGTCAGCGGGAGCTGCATCTTCTGCAGAAACCGCCGGGAGTGATGCAAATCCGACAAGCGATGCCAGAAGAAGAGCTCCCAGCAGTTTCTTTCCTGATTTTAATTTCATATGTTCTCCTTTTTTCGGAAAATCAGAAAGAATATTCAAATCTTTAACCTCAATCCCTGTTTCAGAATAAGTCTCATGGTATAATGATATAAGAGAGCGGCATATTTACTTTTTTAACCCGGAGGTGTTTTGAATGGAATTCAAGAAAATCCTTGTCCCCGTTGATGGCTCTGAAACTGCCGAAAAAGCTTTCAAAGTCGGTCTTGATATGGCAATCAAGCACAATGCGGAACTCTTCCTTCTCTACGTAGCTGACATGAACGACGCTGCCTATCCTGTCCTGCAGGTCACACTCGATGAAAACGGCTTCATTTCCATGAGAAAGAAAGCAGAAGAAGTCTTAAGCAATCTGAAAGCGCAGATTCCGGTAGGCACCAGACTGACTGCACTCGTCAAGATCGGCGATCCGGGCCGTGTCATCACTTCCCTTGCCGAAGACAACAACATCGACATGATCATCATGGGAAGCCGCGGCAGAGGCGCCATTTCCTCCTTCATCATGGGAAGCGTCAGCCAGTATGTTTTAGGCCACGTAAAATGCCCCGTCATGGTTATCAGATAAATTAGAAGTTTTTAAAAAAAGCTCCCTTAAGGGAGCTTTTTTTAATCGTAAAATACGCGAAGGAGTGTGAGTCCTGCGGCCGGGGCCGTGAAGCCGGCCTCTGCACGGACTTTCCCTTCAAAGACTGTGGCAAGATCATCAGCGCTTCTCTTACCCTCGCCGATTTCCACGAGCGTCCCTGTCATGATGCGGATCATATTCTGAAGGAAGCCGTCTCCCGTATAGTCGATGCGAAGCTCCCCTTCTTCTTCCGTCAGGCGGATTTCCTCGACCGTCCTGACCGCACTCTTCTTCATATGGCGGTTGCTGGTAAAAGAAGTGAAATCATGTGTCCCTTCCAGAATGCGGGCCGCCTTTCTCATCGCTTCCACATCGAGCGGCTTTCCAAGCTGCCACACGTACCGTCTCTCGAATACATTCTTGAGACTTCCGATGCGGATGCGGTAGCGGTACCGTTTCCCCGAGGAAGAAAAGCGCGCATGGAAATTCTCCGCTGCTTCCTTCAAAGACATGATGCCGATATCATCAGGAAGAGCACGG
>NZ_FR896469.1:32869-40752 GCF_000435155.1 Dialister sp. CAG:357
GGTTCAATTCATCCATCAGCTTATCGGCCGGTACTTGGAATGGCAGGCGGAAATTGGCACACTGCCCCTTGGCATGTACGCCCGCATCCGTTCTACCGGCCCCATTCACCTGGCAGACCTCCCCTGTCACCTGAAGAAGCGCATCCTCGATCTTTCCCTGAATGGTTTCCTTCGTGCGGGTCTGTTTCTGCCATCCTTCATAGCGCGTCCCGTCATAGGACACGATCATTGCATAGTTTGTCATATATATTCCTTTCCGGAGCCACATGCCCCGCTATATTCATTATATACGGAAAAGGCCTCTGAAAAAAGAAAAAGTGACTCAAAGCCAATGAATAATTTTGAGAAAACCAGCAAATCCCCTTTAAAACCCCTCCTGCCATTGACAAGAAGAACCCGCCTCCATTCCAGATCAAAGACTGGCTGAACCGGAAACAGCAGTAAAACAAAAAGGACCCATGGAAAAAGGAAACCCTCCTCAGGCTTAGGACACGAGAATTTCCTGGGAATGAAGATTTCTTCCTGCTTCACGGCCTGCAGCATGGTCTTGAAATGATCCTCCAATCGTTTAGCTGCATAAGCTTCAGTTTCTTATGCCTCGAATTTCAAGAAAATTGACTCTTAACCAATAGTTTCTTCTTTCATTTCTCATTTTTATGATATAATAGAAAAGGTTATACACCGAATAGTATCCACTTCAAGGGACAGTATCCCCGTTTTTGAAAGAGAGTGATTTTTAATGAAAAAAATGCTGATGACTCTGGCTGCCGCTGCTGCCATTGCCGCAGGAACACTGACCGTCTCCGCTGAAAGTTACTGGAAGTACAACGACACGACGACGATCGATCTTGATGAAACAAGCCTGAAGAAAACAACGAACGGCCATGAAATCCTGAATTTCGTAGCTATTCAGACGATTCCGGACGGCACCTGCACCTATACATACGCTTATGACCGTACAGCAGGCACCATTCAGGTCGTTGAGATGGAAAAGGAAACGAAGACGCTGCACTACACCAGCAACTTCACACCAACTTCCGTCAACTCCACCAATCCGGTCGTCAAAGCCCGCGCTGAAATGGCTGAAGCTGTTTATCAGAGAAAAGTCAACCATAAGAAATAATGGAACCTTTAAATACGCCTGATGACATGAGCCGCGACCTGCTCCATTTCATCGCCAAGTCTCCTTCTGTCTTCCATGCCGTCCGCGGTGTGAAAGCTGCGCTTGCTTACGCGGGTTTTACTGAGCTGCGCGAAGAAGATACATGGCAGATTGAAAAGGGCGGGAAATACGTGGTCACCAGGGACGGCAGTGCGCTCGTTGCTTTTGCCGTGCCTGAAAATGGCGGAGAGTTCTTCCGCATCGTCGCAGCTCACTGCGATTCCCCTACGTTCAAGATCAAGGAAAATCCTGAAATCAAGGACGGCCCTTATGTCCGTCTGAATGTGGAAGGCTATGGCGGCATGATCATGAGCACTTGGATGGACTGCCCGCTTTCCGTAGCAGGCCGCCTGATTACAAGGGAAAACGGCCATCTGGCCCAGAAGCTCGTCGCTGTCGACGGCACGATGCTTGTCATCCCTTCCGTTGCGATCCACATGGACCGCCAGGTGAACCAGAACAAGTCCTGGAATGTGCAGAAGGATCTTCTTCCCCTCTATGGTCTGTCTTCCGGCAAGACGCCTTTCATGGATGTCATTGCCGCATCAGCCAAAGTAAAAGCAGAAGATACCCTCGCTCATGACCTTTATCTTTACAGCCGCGTGCCCGGCACGATCTGGGGCGAAGAACGTGAATTCGTTTCCTCTCCCAAGCTCGACGACCTGCAGTGCGCTTTTGCCGCTTTCCGCGGGTTCACCCTCGGAAAGAAGGAAGAAGCCATTTCCGTCTATGCCCTCTTTGATAATGAAGAAGTGGGAAGCCAGACAGCTCAGGGCGCCGGTTCGACATTCCTTTACAATGTCCTGATGCGCCTTGCTTCTTCGCTGGGCCTTTCCTATGATGAGACGATGGCCGCCATTTCCAGAAGCTTCATGATTTCTGCCGACAATGCGCATGCTGTCCATCCGAATCATCCGGAATACGCTGATCCTGTGAACCGCCCCGTCATCAACGGAGGTATCGTCGTCAAGTTCAGCGCCCGCCAGAGTTATGCTACCAATGCATTCTCCGCCGCTTACTTCAGAAATCTCTGCGAAGAGAATCATATCCCGACGCAGACCTTCACGAACAGGAGTGATAATCCCGGAGGATCGACGCTTGGCAACATTTCCAACACGAAAGTGGCTATGCCGACCGTGGATATCGGCCTTGCACAGCTGGCTATGCACTCTTCCTACGAGACAGCCGGCGTCAAGGATACCGCTTACCTGGTTGACGCATGCACCGCATTCTTTGCATAAAGTTCGTAAAATTAAAGACCGCAGCCCTTGCCGCGGTCTTTTTATCATGCAGGAATGCTATAATATAGATAAGATTTAGTTTTCCTTGCATTTCATCTGAAAAGGAGGATATATGAAACTTAGAATCGGACTGCTGCAGATGCATGTCGAGCTGGGAAAGCCCGACGTCAATTACGCTCACGCTCTGGAGCTCATGGAAAAGGCCATGAAGCACGAACCGGACATCCTTGTGCTCCCTGAGACATGGAATGTCGGCTTCTTTCCCGCGGAGCATTTGGACGAACTTGCTGACAAGAACGGAGAAAGAACGCAGGAAATGCTCTCCACGTTCGCAAAAAACAACAATGTCAATATCGTCGGAGGAACGGTCGCTGCCAAGATCGGGAATGATATCCTGAACCGCTCCTATGTTTTCAACCGCGAAGGGAAGATTGCAGAAACTTTTGATAAGATCCACGGCTTTTCCCTCTCCGGTGAACCTGGCTATTTCCGTATGGGAGACCACCTCGCCCACTTCAATCTGGACGGTGTCGCCTGCTCCATGGCTGTCTGCTACGACATCCGCTTCCCGGAACTGATCAGAAGGGAAGCTCTGATGGGCGTCGACCTCTTCTTCGTCCCCGCCGCATGGCCAAAGATCAGGAACACCCACTGGGTACGCCTCAATCAGGCAAGAGCCATTGAAAACCAGTTCTACCTCGCCGCTGTCAATCAGGCCGGCCGCTCAGGCGGACTGGAATATGCAGGAAATTCCCTCCTCCTCGATCCATGGGGCGAAGAAATCTGCCGCCTCGAAGATGAAGAGGAAATCGCTTTCGGCCGCATCGATACGGACGTCATTCAGGAAGTCCGTTCACAGATCAATGTATTCCGCGACAGAAGACCGGACATCGACAAAATCACTGCCGAATAATTTCCGCTATATAAAAAAATAAAAAAAGACTGCACGCAATCTGCTGCATGCAGTCTTTTTTTTATGGCTCTTAGAAGTGATAGTTGAGGCCGACGCCAAGGCCGCCTTCGTTCTTGACATCATCTCTGTCATAGTAGGTGTAGTTGACATCCACATCAAACGATGTCGGTACGAGATCGAGCTGGAGTCCTGCTTTGTATTCGCGTTCTTCGCTGGATACTTTGAGGCCTGCATAAGCATCGACTGGTCCTAAGACGTTTGCGCGTCCTTCAATAAGTCCGAAAAGTTTTGCATCTCTGTCATAATAGTTTCTGTTGCCTGCGCCGATATAGAGGTGGCCGATTTTGTACTTCGCATACACATCCGTTTCATTGCCTGCATGGTTCCAGTGCCGGTATCCCGCGCCCACGACTACTTTCGGGATCGGTTTGATTTCAATATGAGCACTATGGATGCCGTCTTTGGCTGCATTGTAGCCATAGCCGACTTCCGTGTCCATGATATCTACGCCTGGTACAAGGGCATGCGCTGTGCCTGTCCCAAGGAATGCCGCTGCCAGCACTGCTGCCGCTGTAATTGCCAATTTCTTCATGAGGACTCCTCCTTCCGCCTAGGTCTTCCTTTATACATTTATTATATACTATCTGTAGTATATAATTAAGTGGAAAATGGCATATTTTTGAATTCAAGGACTTTATTTTATAATGCATCTCCCAATTTGTCAAATTGCTTTTTTGACCTTGACAAGTCATTCCTCATGGGGTATCCTTTTCCCGAAAGGCATGGGCCATGCACCTCCATTCAAGGGCATCTTTACAGAGTCTTATGAAAGGAAAGAATGACCAGCGCTTATGGAACTGGAAATTTCCACCCGCATGATATCAGCTGAATCATAGCGGAGCATGGAAACAAGAGATCCGCGCGTGCCTTGCTTAAAATTCATATCGCTTGGATTGTAATGACCGAGACGAATGCATGGTTCAGAATAGCTGGCATCCTTCAGGGGATGCTTTTTTATTTCCCATATCCTGATCCCCATTTAGGGCGCATTCTGTTTTGGAATGCGCTCTTTTTCGTTCCCGCTCGTTGCAGAAAAGCCTTCAGGAGTTTCTCCGGAAAGGATGCTGTAATGATGATTATCTGCCATGAAATTGGCGAACTGAAAGATTTCGTCCGCCGCTGTAAAAAAGAAGGAAAATCCATCGGACTCGTAACGACCATGGGCGCTCTCCATGAGGGACACGCTTCCCTCATCCGTGCCGCCAGAAAGGAAAACGACATCGTCATCACGACCGTCTTCGTCAATCCGACCCAGTTCGGCCCGAATGAAGACTATGACGCCTACCCCAGGACGCTTGAAAAGGACAGTGCGCTTGCTGAAGCATGCGGAGCCGACCTTCTTTTTGCACCGGCTCCTTCTGCCATGTATCCGCACGAAGAGATGACCTGGGTCGAAGTCACCGGCCACGTGACGAAGATCCTCTGCGGCCGCACGCGCCCGATCCATTTCAGGGGCGTCGCAACGGTCTGCGCCAAGTTCTTCAACCTGACCGAATGCGACCGCGCTTACTACGGCCTCAAGGATGCGCAGCAGACACAGGTCCTCCAGCGCATGGTCGAAGATCTTTTCATGAATGTGGAACTCCGCCTGATGCCGATCGTACGCGAGGAAGACGGCCTTGCCAAGAGCTCCAGGAACGTTTACCTCTCGCAGGAAGAAAGAAAGGCAGCTCTCGTCCTTTCAAGAAGCCTTGCCCACGCCAAAGAAGCTTTCCAGAAGGGCGAAAGAAACAAGGATGCCCTCCTGACTATCGTTAAAAATGAAATCGAAGAAGAGCCGATGAGCGACATCAATTACGTGGAAATGTATGAAATGCCCGGCCTTGCAGAGCTTCCTGAAACGATTGAAGGAAATGCCCTCCTTGCTGTCGCTGTCCGCTTCGGCAAGACAAGACTCATCGATAACGTAATCCTGGAGGCAGAATAATGACTTATACAATGATGCATGGAAAAATCCACCGCGCAACCGTCACGGAAGCCAATCTTGAATACATGGGAAGCATCACGATCGATGCTGACCTTCTCGATGCTGCAGGCATCCTTCCCGGCGAACGCGTGCAGATCTGCAACAACAATAACGGCGCGCGCCTTGAGACGTATACCATTGCCGGAAAAAGAGGAAGCGGCGTCATCTGCCTGAACGGTGCTGCGGCACGCATGGCTGCCGTCGGCGATATCGTCATCATCATCGCTTATGCCGGCATGGATGAAAAAGAAGCCAGAGGCTTTGTCCCGAAAGTCGTCATGGTCGATGGCGAAAATCATATCCTTCGCGAAAGAGGCACGGAAAAGGAAAGAGAAACCGTCTGATTCCTTTTTCTGTTTTCCCGTAAAGGAGTGATTCCATGCTTGAAAAACTCGTTCATTTCTGCACCAGGTACATGGCTGCCGGCGTCATCCTTGCAGGCGTATGCGGCATCATATGGCCTTCCCTCATGAAGCCTTTTGCCTGTTATATCCCTATTTTCCTAGGTGTCATCATGTTCGGAATGGGCATGAGCCTTACGCCCCGCGACTTCAAGAACGTCTTCGATCATCCGAAGAACATTGCTCTCGGCACGCTCTTCCAGTTCATCTTCATGCCGGCGCTTGCCTTCGCGCTCGTTAAGCTCTTTGCTCTCCCGCCGGCGATTGCCATCGGCGTCATCCTCGTCGGATGCTGCCCGGGCGGCACGGCTTCCAATGTCATTTCCTACATTGCACGCGCCGATGTAGCGCTCTCTGTTTCCATGACAATGGTCAATACGATCCTCGCCCCCTTCGTGACACCCTTCCTGATCTGGGTCACCGCCGGCGCATGGGTCGATATCAGCTTCACATCCATGATGATTTCCATCATAGAAATGGTGCTTCTGCCCCTTCTTTCAGGCGTCCTTCTCAATATTTTCTTCCCGAAGGCCGTCTCGAAAGTCACGAAGATCACGCCGATGCTCTCTGCTCTCGTCATCATCTTCACCGTAGGATGCGTCGTATCCCTTTCCGGCCGTACGATTCTTGACAGCGGCCTCATCATCCTCTGCGTCGTCATCCTCCACAACCTTGGCGGCATGACACTCGGATACCTTGCGGCTAAGAAAGCAGGCATGACAAAAGCGCAGGTACGCGCGATGTCGATCGAGGTCGGCATGCAGAATTCCGGCCTTGCCTCCACGCTTGCCCTCATGTACTTCACGGCGGCCGGCGGCATCGCAGGTGCTATCTTCTCCGTATGGCACAACATTTCCGGATCCCTCTTCGCTTCCTGGTGTGCAGGAAAGGATGAAGAGGAGGAAATGGCTCCCGCCGCTGAGACAAGATCCATTTAATTTTCTTGACTTCAAGCTGACTCTAAGGTCTATGATAATTACAGTTAGTTTGAAGAAAGAAGGAAACTATCATGAATCAGAAAATTCTCCGCCTGGCTGCTGCAGGCCTTCTCGGAATGACCCTTTGTGGCAGCAGCCTTCCCGCTTATGCTGCGCCGGCATGGACGCTCCCCTCTGAGGGCGTCCAGATGGAAAATACTGCCAAGCAGGCCTACATTTACAAGGAAATGTACGGACGCTTCCATCCTGCAGCCTCTTCTGCCAAGCCTGCTGTCTTCGAAGCTCCGGACGGATGGACTTACACCAGATATTCTCAGGACGGACTTGTCCTGGAAGAGCTGACAAACCCAGAAGGCTCAGGAAACCGCACCGTCCTTCAGCTTCATGGAGGCGGCTATATAGGTCCTCTTCACAATGGGTACCGGAATCAGGGCGTCCGTCAGGCTGTCCTTTCGAACGCGCGCGATACGTACATGGTGAACTACCGGCTCGCGCCAAGACATACATATCCGGCCGCTCTTGATGATGCCATGACTGCATACCGGTTCATGCTGAAGAAGGGATACAAGCCGGAAAATATCATTGTCTTCGGAGACTCTGCCGGAGGCAATCTGGCACTCGCCCTCTCCGCAAAGCTGAAGGAAGAAAAGCTTCCCCAGCCAGCGCTTCTCATCCTTGATTCGCCATGGATGACGCTGGAGACAGAATCCCCTTCCCGGAAGGAGAGCGTGAAGAGGGATCTTGTCCTGGGTGAAATCAATCCGGGCATGTTCCACGAAATCAATCACCCCACCTATGCAAAAGGCATGAATCTCTCCGACCCGCACCTCTCACCTGTTTACGGCGATCTCACAGGATTCCCGCCCATGCTGATTCAGGCAGGCGGCTATGAGCTTTTCCTTGATGACGGCATGAAGCTGGCGAAGAAAGCCGCTGCTGACAATGTCAAAGTGACGCTCACTGTCTATCCCGGCATGTCGCATGACTTTGCGCTCTGCCTGCCGGAGCTTCAGGACAGCATCGATTCCTTTGCAGAAATCCGTGACTTCATCAACCTGAACATGAAACCGTGATTCCCATCACAGAAACAAAAGATGTGACCCTTCATTTTCGGTCACATCTTTTTTCATTGCCTCTTTCTAATTCCTTATCTGATTCCTTGACACAGGCGACTCTTTTTGGGATATGATATATACAAATTA
>NZ_FR896470.1:0-918 GCF_000435155.1 Dialister sp. CAG:357
TGGACTCCGTCATCAGCCTCAGCTCCTGCTTGTCAGTAGCATCCGCCGCCACTGTCAGGAAGCGGAGCGTCATGCCGCCGGTAACAGCTCCGATTGAGGTGGAATCCACCATCTCGTCAAACGGGAAGTCATACTTCCCATAGCGGTATTTCTTCTGCATGTAGATATCGCCGAAAATCATCTGCCCAATACGCTCCACGATCTTGGCGGTATCCACGGATGTATTCGCGATGTCGCGTGCAATATCCTGCTCCTCATCAGTTAAGAAGATATAAGCGTCACCGCGGCGGTCAATATAGTTCTGGCTTTTCAGACGGTCGAGAGACTTCTGCACAACCTGCCGAAGCTCGATCTTGTCGGTACAAATGTCATCCGCCATGAGAATGACGATGTTATCGAGATTAGCCTTTACATCATCGATGTACCGGATCAGATAGAGAAGCTTCAGTACTTTGACGTCATAATCCTCAATTCCATCATGATTATCGGCGGCCTTCTGGCAGCGCTCAATCACGCGGCGGATCGAACCGTCAAGGAAGGAATGCACGCTGTCATAGAACGGGTAAAGAGGAGCAATCGCATGCTCATCCTTATTCTCGATAGACCTTGCCACAATCTGAAATCCGTCGAGCATGGAACGCTCTGCACCGGAGTAGTGTTTTCCGGCTGCGCCGTGCTTCCGGATTTCGGAGAAAATCTTCTGGATCAGAATGAACTGATACGGCACAAACGGATAATTCACAACGAATTCCTCCGCGCCGCTGTAGCCTTTGATATCCAGAACAGAATCCGTAAAACTGAAGAGATTCTTCAGCACATAGTCATTGCGGTCATAGAGATCCCGGAGAACAGTCTTTGCTTCCGGCTTCTTTGTCAGGAGTCGTTTCTGGATGACTTCATCCACGGCAGAAGAGGACA
>NZ_FR896470.1:947-1054 GCF_000435155.1 Dialister sp. CAG:357
AGGACAGAGAAAGCCTTGTCTTGAATCTTGCCTGAATACGGGAGAACTCATCCATGCGGACCTTGATGATCTCATCGATGGCTTCCTGCCCAGTGCAGACGATCCAT
>NZ_FR896471.1:0-3613 GCF_000435155.1 Dialister sp. CAG:357
ATTATTCATCCCCCAAATTTCCGTGAAGAGCCAATTAAATAAAAGTACCTGATTCACGGTAATAGAATCAGGTACTTTTATTTTTATCCTATTCTTGTCCATCCCCCCACAAAAAAAGGACACACCAAGAGTCCTTTTTCCCTATCTTTTCCTATCTTTACTTATCCTTCAGTTTTTCAACATCCATCATAGCCTTATAGACCATGTCGAAGGTGATGTCGTATGGTTTGACTCTCATATCCTTGGTATGGAGGCAGTTTTCTACGAGTTCATCGGGATGCTTGGGGTCGATGCCGATGTCTTCCAGGCAGTGCGGAAGGTTGATGGATTTGGCGAGGTTGTAGATCTTGTCTCTTTCTTCGATCTGGCCGTCCATGGTGAGCATGACCTGCAGGCCGTAGTTGACGACGGCGCCGTGGAGGTGCTCGCCTTTGTGCGGGGTGCGGGTGTGGCTGTTGTAGATGGCGTGCGCGAGGCTGGAGTCGAGATCGTCTTCGATGCAGACGGAGGCCATGCCGGGAGCCACGATGATGGAAAGTGTGGCTGCTTCGAGAGCGTCTGTCACGATTCCCTTGTCTACGTCAGCGAGGGCTTCTTTGCCGTATTTCAGGATGCCTGGTGCCACGTTCTGTGCGTTGTTCACGCCGGTCTGCTGGATCCATGTGAGGTCCATACCTCTGGCGGAGAAGGGGACTTCATACTGTTTAGCAAGAGCATCGCCGAGGCCTGCCCAGAAGTACTGGCGCGGGGAGTGTGCGATGATTTCCGTATTGATGAAGGTGTGCCATGCACCGCGTTCTCTGTAAATGGAGCCTTTGAAGCTGTGATCCGGGTTGTACATGATGCAGACGGCAGTGACGGAGGCGCAGTTGGATGCGAGCGTCGGGAATGTGAAGATCGGTTTCTTCAGGAGGTGCGCAGCCCATTTGCAGGTGTCGGTCGCGCGGCCGCCGCCGACGGCGAAAATCATGTCGGCTTCCTGGATTTCCGGGATCTTTGTCAGAGCTTCGGCGTTTTCAAATGTAGCGTCGTCGCCGTAGAGGAAGGATCCGGTGATGTCGATCTTTCCGCTGACTGCTTTTCTGATCAGCGGTTCAGCGGCGATTCTGGCCTTGGTGCCGCCGATGATGACAGCGGTTTTTCCATATTCGCCGCAAATATCCGGAATCTTGTCATAGGCATCGCTGCCGATGGTGAAGTGCGGAAAATACGTACTATTCATAAATGATCCCCTCTCTTATGTAAAAGGCTCATGGCCTTGGAATGTATACAGGTATTATAGTCGAATCAGATGGTCTCTTCAAGAATCAATGACCGATGCGGACCTGCCTGCCACCTGCGGCTTCGAAGAGGCGGTGGGAAATGGAGAGAACGGTGCGCTTTTCAGAAGCGGCGCGGAGGGCGTCTAAGACCTGCTTTTCCGTGACGGAGTCAAGGTTCGCCGTGATTTCATCGAGAAGGAGTAGCGGCGGATTCGTGACGGTTGCGCGGGCAATGGAAAGGAGCTGGAACTGGCCCTGTGAAAGGAGTCCCGGGTCGTAAGGCGTATCAAGGCCCTCCGGCAAGTCTTCGATGGCAGGAAGGATGCCTGTCTCGGCAAGTGCCCTTCTGACATCTTCCTCAAAAATGGAGGGATCGGAGAGTGTGATCTGGTCTCTCATGTTTCCCGAAACAGGTTTGAACTGCTGCTCGACGAGGCCGAATACCTTTCTCCTTTCCTCTTCAGGGATGGATTCCGGCGCGCGCCCGAAGATGCGGACGGTGCCTTCCGATGGCTGGTAGAGGCCGCAGATGAGCTTGAAGAGCGTGCTCTTGCCCGAGCCTGTCCGCCCGATCAGCGTGACGTTCTCGCCTTCATGGATGGTGAGGTCGAAATTGTGGAAGACGGGCTTTCCATCTTCGTAGGCAAAGGAAAGATGGCGGATGGAAATCGGGATATTTTCTTCCTTTTCGGACACTGCTGCGGAAGGCGGTTCCATTTCTTTTTCGGAGAGGAAATCGCTGATCCGCTTGCAGCCTGCGATGGCGGACTGGATATTCTGGATTTCCATGCCGATGCTTTCCAGTGGAGAGAAGACTTTCCCGACGTAGGCGATCAGGGC
Source organism: Dialister sp. CAG:357 (assembly GCF_000435155.1). NCBI lineage: Bacteria > Bacillati > Bacillota > Negativicutes > Veillonellales > Veillonellaceae > Dialister > Dialister sp. CAG:357. The sequence continues at coordinate 2,103 of NZ_FR896471.1, forward strand.
GACGGCGGTGCCCGCGCTCATGCCGAAGAGTGCCTGGAAGTCGCTCCTGCTGACGGAGAGGACGACCATGATGGCGATGATAAGCGAGCTCACCGTGATGATGATCGGCGAGTAAATCGAGTCATACAAGTTGCTCCTGTTCATCGCGTCGAACCCCGCGCGGACGGATTTCCCGTACTTTTCTTCCATGAAGGATTCGCGGTGGTAGAGGCGGATCGTGCGGATGCTGGCAATCGTTTCAGGGATGGCCTGATTGATGCCCGCGACGGCTTTCCTGTTGTCGAGCTGCGCGGAAAGCATGCGGCGCTGGAATGTCCTCGTGAGGAGGAAGAGAATCGGCAGTGATAAGAAGAGCAGGATCATGAGGCCCTTGCTCAGGAAATAGACGACGCAGAGGATGGAAACAATGCGGAAGACGTCGGAAATCATGGAAATGATGCCCGAGTCGAAGAGGTCTTCGAGCGTGTCGACGTCGTTCACGAAGAGCGAGGCGAGCGATCCGCTGTCGTTTTCTATGAAGACGGAGGAGGGCAGGCGCGAGAGCTTGTCCGCCATGAAGGAGCGGATGTGACGCGTCGAGCGCTGGCCGAAGATCGTGATGATCGTTTCCTTGACCGAGTCCGCGATGCCCGAGACGGCTATCAGGGCAAAGTAGAGAAGGCCTGCCTGGATGAGGAAGGGAAGCATCGCATTTTCTGCTGTCAGTTCATCGACGATGCGCCTAAGAATCAGCGGCGGCGTGACGGAAACGGTGACGGAGATGAGGATGGCAAGGACGAGCCCGATAGTCAGCTTCTTATTATGCAGGGCAGCATAGCGGAAAATGGAGTAAAGCGGGCGCTTCGTGTCGACGGGATTCTTTTGGCTCATTTATCGTCCCCTCCTTCCGCGAGGGCGTGCTGCATCTTCCAGAGGCGGCGGTACTCCCTGTTCCTGCTGAGAAGTTCTTCGTGGGGAAGGACCTCTACACTCCCGTCTCCTGAAATCCAGACGACGCGGTCGAAGTCCTTGAAGAAATGGAGACGGTGGGAAATGAGGATGACAATCGAATCCTTCAGCATCGGGCGGATGTTGGTGAGGATTTCCTCTTCCGTCTTTCTGTCGACGGCGGAGAAGGGATCGTCCAGGATGAGGAGCGGGCGCTTGTGGTAGAGTGTACGGGCCAGAGCCACGCGCGCCTGCTGGCCGCCGGAAAGGCGGAGGCCTCCTTCTCCGATCATCGTGTGGATGCCATCCGGGAAAGAGGAAATTTCCTTGTCCATCTCGACGGCTTTAAGGACAGCATCGAGATCGCCGGGCTTTCCGAGGCGGATGTTGTCCTCGATTGTTCCCGAGAAAAGCTCGGGGCGGTGACCCATGTAGCCGACCGTGCCGATGGGGTCGATTTCGCTTCCAAGGCGCTTTCCACCGTAAAGTATCGTGCCTTCATAAGGGTACTCGCAGAGGAACGTGCGGCCCAGCGTCGATTTCCCGCTGGCGACTTCCCCTGTGACGCCGATGAATTCCCCGGG
>NZ_FR896471.1:3659-4789 GCF_000435155.1 Dialister sp. CAG:357
GTTGAAATCTTTGTAAATCGGGTGGTCGCCGCCCGGGTAGGTGAAGGAAACGTGGCTGACGGAAAGAGTGGCAGACGGGGACACCTTTTGTTCTGTCTCCTCGATATCCTTCAGGTAGGGACGGACGCGGACCCATGACACCTTCGCTTTCTGCACGGCATTGAAAAGATGCGCCGCATGGGAGGCCTTTACGGCCAGGCGAGCAAAGCAGGCAAGGTAGGCCGAGAAGGCAGCGATGTCCCAGGAGGCCCAGCCCGTTCCCATGACGTTCCTGCCGCCATGGACGATGATAAAGAAAGCGCCTGTCATGGCGATGACTTCATAAAGAGGCTCCATGGTATTTCCCCAGAGATTGGCGCGGACCGTCTTCTTCTCATAATCGGCAAGATACGTCTCATAGATACCGTCCTGCGCCGTCTCCTCGCCGAAAATGCGGTAAGTGAGCGCATTCCTGATGCGGTCCATCGTGCGGTCAGAAAGGCGGCCGCTCGATTCCTTCCCGGCGCGTGCGCTGTCGGTCACGACTTTCTTGAGCCGGCCGGCAATGAAGTAGGCAATCGGCGGGAAGAGAAGGACGAGGAAGGTCAATTTCCAGTCATAGTAAAAAAGGAGCGCGGCATAAGCGACCATGACGACGCCCGTGTCGAAGACTTCCGTCGTGAATTTGCGCATGCCTTCCACGCAGGCATCGACGTCCGAGACGACGCGCGTCATGAGGGACCCTTCTGTCTCGCCCGCCTTGACCGTTTCCTGATGGATGAGCGTGCGGTAAAGGATCGCCTTCATCGCAAGGGAGATGTCGTTGGCAAAATGGCGCACGTAAAGACGCTTGAGGGCGCGGCAGCCCTGCACGATCATGATCGTCAGAAGGTAGAGCGAAGCGAGGCGCAGCATCGCCGATGGCGCCCGCTCGCCGCCCAGGATGTCGATCACGTACTGGGCCAGCTGCCCTTCGAACCAGGGGGAGAGCGTCATGCCCACATTGTAGATGAGCCCGCTGATCGTCACGTACAAAAGGACCTTCTTCTCTCCCGCAAAGTAATAGAGAAGATCCGACGGCGTATATTTCTTCATAACAATCTTCTTTCTTTCCTGAATTTTTCCTTTTTCTCTATTATAATTCAGAGAGA
>NZ_FR896471.1:4838-4998 GCF_000435155.1 Dialister sp. CAG:357
TAAACAATACTTAAAATAGAAACAAGAATGACAAATGAGAATTTTTCCTGTTTTGGCAAAGCGTTTTTTAGTATATAATGAGAAACAGATATGAGGAAAATAAAGGGGGACCTTGTATGAATTGGAAAAGAGCTGCTGCAGCGGCCGCTTTTGTACTCGC
>NZ_FR896471.1:5064-5360 GCF_000435155.1 Dialister sp. CAG:357
CCTTCCGGGACTTTCCGGAAATCCGGCGGAGCAGTCCGGGGCATTCCGCACCGACGACTACCATCTCACGCGTGCTTACCTCAAAAGCCCGTACCTGATCGCGCACGGCATCAATGAAAACTTCGCAGGCTACGTCAATGCGGCGATTGCCAGGGAGAAAAGGAATTTCCTGGACGAACTTTCCAGGGAATTTGCCGGCATCACGGGGATCATGACGTGGAATGAAGGTCTTATCGCAAATTACTACAGCAACCTGCAGGGGATCACAAGCCTCGTCCTCATCGAGGAATGGAAGA
>NZ_FR896471.1:5391-9274 GCF_000435155.1 Dialister sp. CAG:357
CACAAGCGGCTCCTCCCTCTTCGTGAAGGGACTCAACTTTGACGCGGGAGGAAATCTCATTCCCTTCAAGCGTCTCTTTCCGCGCATGACAGCAGGCGATGCGGAGAAAAGGATTCAGGCATATGCATCCAAAGCAGGGATCATGCTGCTTCCTCATAGAAAGGCGGCCCTTCCCACGAACTACTACGTGTCGAAGAAAGGCGTCGTCTATGCCATTTACCAGCCGGGCGAAAGGACGCTTTATAAGTACGGCGTCTTCTGCGTCCCGATAGGGACAGTCTGACCCGGCATTCCATCAAGGAGGAATCACGATGAAAAAATTGGAAATCGGCCTTATGGCTGCCCTGCTCCTGTTTCCAGCCATTGGCACCGCTGAAGCGTACACCGCCGAGACACTGAAACAGGCGCAAGGCCCTGCCATTGTTTCTGAATCCTACAAAGACGGCACCATGGAAGTACGCAAAGCCGTCTCGAAAGACGCAAATCTCCTTCGCCGCGCAAGAATCAACAGCGCCATCGATACGGAAATCGACCGCTTTGGAAACTATGTGGCAAAAGCCAATCAGCGCACCGGAGGCGGCACAAAGGGATGGATCAATTACAAAGAAGGCATGACTGGAGAAAATGACCCGTACACCAGCCTTCTCCTCTTCGAATCCGTTTACTATTACCATGCGGCGCATCCTCTGACCTATGCCAAAGGACTGACCTTCGACCAGATGGGACATAAAGTCACCTTCGAAGACCTCAAGAAGAAAATGCCGAACCTCACTCTGGAAGAACTCCGCCGCCAGACCGCCCTTCAGGCAGAAGCCAACCACCTCTTCCTCTTCAAGGACTACAAGATCAACAAATTCCCGGAAACCTTCTACATTGACAAAAACAATCACCTCTACTTCGTCTTCCAGCAATACGCCATCGCTCCCTATGCCGCAGGCTTCATCGTCATAGACATGGGCGAAGTCCCGGAGAAATAAGCATCAAAAAAGGAAGTACATCTATCAAAGAACGCACTTCCTTTTTATTTCATTTTTATTACAGGAACATCAGCCCGATGGCGATCAGGAGGAGAAGCGTGCCCTCCACGCGGCTCATGATAAGCGGGAAACTCTCATGACGGATGAGGGTATCCTTCAGCTGGCCGGCGCAGATGGCGGCGATTGAGAAAAGGATGGCTGCCTGGATGGAGAACGTCAGGCCCAGAAGACCGATCTGAAGACTGGGAGAGAGGAAACCATTTGGCTGGACGAACTGCGGAAGAATCGCGAGGAAGAAAAGAAGCACCTTCGGATTCGACGCATTCATGAGGAAGCCCCTCTTGTAGAGTGCAAAACTTTCCGACTTATCCACCACGTCGCCCGCCTTGATCGAAGCGCCCTTCGAGCGGAAAGCGCCGTAGGAGAGATAAAGGAGGTAAGCCGCGCCGCAGTATTTCAAGACCATGAAAGCTGCCGGCGAGCTCTGGATGAAAGCCGCCACACCTGCCATGACAAGAAGCGTATGCCAGAGAGGACCCGTTGCGAGCCCCATCGCCAGCGTCACACCCTGCCTGGGTCCTGCCGAAAGACTCTTCGTCAGGATGTACATATTATCCGGCCCCGGAGCCAGCGTCAGCAGGATCGCCGCGCCAAGGAAAGACAAGTAATTCGCTAAATCCATCTCTTCGCCTCCTTAAAAGGAAATTTCAATTATTATATCATTTTCAGCGGTGCTCTGACGGGAAATTTGACCCTGAGCCCCTAAGAGTGTATAATATAACTTATAGTCAATTATTTTACAAACGAAAGGAAGGTTCCCATGAAAAAGAAATGGCTGGCCCTTGCGGCCGCAAGTTTTCTCGTATTCTCTACCATGACAGCGCAGGCAGAAGAACCTGCCAGAAGAAGCATCACCGTTTCCGGATCGGGACAAGTGACCGCCAAGAGCGACATTGCCACCCTTCATATTTCCGTACAGACAGAATCCGCCAACAGCAAAGCTGCCGTCCGTGAAAATGCGAACACGATGACCGCCGTCAGAAACGCCGTCATTGCAGCAGGCGCCGACGCTTCCAAGATCGAAACACAGAACTACAGCGTCTATCCGCAGCAGAACTACGACAACAAGGGAAGAAAAACCGACTTGAAATACATCTGCAACAACACCATGAACGTCACCGTCACCAACATTGCAAGGACAGGTGAAGTCATGGACGCAGCTATCAATGCAGGCGCCACCCGCCTCGACTCCGTCGATTTCGGCGTGAACGATACACAGAAATTCAAAGACGCAGCCTTAAGAGCCGCTGCCCTTGATGCCAAGAACAAAGCCAACATCCTGGCATCAGCCCTCGGACGCACCGTCGTGAACGTCATCTCCGTCAACGAAGACAGCGTGAACGTCGTCCCGTACCGCCTGATGTCCTTCAAAGCCGCCGCCCGCGACAACGTGGAAACGACGACACCCGTAGACCCCAGTGATTCCAAAATGGAAAGCCACGTCACCATCGTCTTTGAAATTACCTGAGGATAATTTTATATAAAAAGAAAAAAGGGCTGTGACAAAATGGATAATCATTTCGTCACGGTCCTTTTTCCTTGCAAATTTTGAGGAAAAGTGTCTAGAATAATAAAAAAACAAAAAGGAAGAAAGAAATGGAAATCACAAACGCATCCATAGAAGACATCGACCGCATCGAAGAAATCGCAACCGCGGCATTCAAAAGCATAGTCTACTACGCCAAGCCCATCCTCACCACCCACGTAGAACACTTCCCGCAAGGCTTCCTCCTTGCCAGAGAAGGAAAAGAAATCCTGGGATTCATCTGCGGCCTTGGCGCCAGAGAAACATCCATACAGGGCTGGATGTACGAAAAGAAAGCCCGCCCCGAAGAAAACCCCACCACCTTCATGGGACTCTACCTCGCCATCGATCCCAAGTACCAGGGAAAAGGCATAGGCACAGAGCTCCTGAGACAAGCCGAACACCTCTCGGCAACCCTCGGCTGCACCCGCCTCACCCTCATCTGCGAAGACCACCTCATCCCGCTCTATAAGAAACTAGGCTACACATTAGACGGCATTAACGCCCTCAAATACGGCAACAAAACCTGGTACGACATGTCCATAGAAACAAAAAAATAAAAGAAAGAGGAGAAAGAGTCGTATGGTTCCCATCACTCAAATCATAAAACATGAAAACTGATAATATCCTTACACGCCGAAGCGGAAGGTTTTGACCTGCCCCAGCGGGGAAGAATGCCTTTGACCTTGCTCCGTCAGGAGAAGGGGGACCACTTTTGTGGTGGATGAGATGTAGTTCCTCAGCCGCAGGCTGGTTGTGAAGGTTTTTAAAGAATGCATTTTCTAAAGTTGCCGGAGAAAGGAGTGCAGTATTCATTGGTTTTTAAAATATGAAAAGGTTCCACGAGCATAGCTCGGTTGTATGGTTTTATCAGAAGAACGGTTTTCCCCCCCACCCAAAAGGGACTGCAGAAATACACGAAACTGTATTTCCGCAGTCCTTTTCTATTTCCTTATTTCTTGATGCAGATTTCATCAAGCGGACGTTTCGGGACGCAGTAGTCCTTGTTTTCATCCAGATAATACTTGATCGAACCATTCTCAGGAACGTCGACGATCGTGCTCTTGCAGCCCGGGTATCCCAGAGCAATCAGGAGACGCGGATTCCAGTCTTCCGGAACGCCCAAGAGCTCCGTCATCTTCGGGAATTCGACAGCACCCAGCATAGCCGAGCCGATGCCGTAGCTGTACGCATTCAGCGTAATCGTCCTTGCTGCGATGCCCACATCCACATCAGCCCACGGATTGCCGCGGCCTTCCTTGCAGATGAGGACGAAAGCCGTCGGCTGTTCGCCGACCTTCGGCGTGCCGAGCTCCTTCAG